>CAMLLI010000057.1 GCA_946480685.1 uncultured Flammeovirgaceae bacterium
CCGAAAAGACCTTCCATATTTATCGATCTTCTGCCGGCTCGGGTAAAACGCGTACGCTGGCAAAGGAATATCTCAAACTTGCGCTTCGTTACCCGGAGTACTACCGGTATATCCTGGCCATGACGTTTACCAATAAGAGTACGCAGGAGATGAAAGACCGCATCATCCGCTACCTCGATGATTTTGTGCATGGCAAGAGTGAAGACCTGGCAACCGAGATAAAAGGTGATTTTGAAAAAGAAGGAAAACTTTTTACATCGGCACAGTTTCAAGATCGCAGCCGCGAAGTACTCTCGCTCATTCTGCATAATTACTCGCAGTTTTCCATCAGCACCATCGATGCATTCTTTCAGCGCGTGATCCGCTCCTTTACTCGCGAGACAAACCTGCTGGGTAATTTTCGCCTCGAAGTTGATAATGATTTGGTACTGGAAGAGGTGATCGACCAAGTAATGGATAACCTTTCGGATGATGATGAACTGCGCGGCTGGGTACTGGAGTTTTCACTCGAGCGATTGGTAGAAGGTAAAGATTGGGACATCCGCTCGGCACTGCTTGATTTTTCCAAAGAGATCTTCAAGGAAGAATTCAAAGTAATTGAAGAGCAGGTGCTGCGCATTACCGAAAACAAAGAGTTTTTTAAAAGTACACGCGAAAAATTACAACGCGTAGTGAAGCAGTTTGAGAACAAGGTGCATCAGGATGCACGCAACCTGCTGAAAGATTTTCATGACCACGGTCTATCCATTACGGACTTTAAGTATGGTAAATCCGGGAGTATATATTCGTATATAGCAGGGCTCGAAGAGGAGATCAAACTTCCAGGTGTACGCGTTATGGGAATGATGGTGGATGCTAAAGAATGGCCCTCCAAAGGTCCGAATGCATCAATCATTGTCTCAAAAGGAAATCAGCTGTGGCTATCACAACTCGCTTCGCTCATCGGCTACATTGAAAAGGAAAGTATATCTTACTTTTCTGCCGAGCAGGCGTTGCGGAACCTGTATGTATTCGGGCTGCTCTCTGATATATCGAAGACGTTGCGGGAGTATCTTCGCGAAAACAACCTCATGTTACTCTCTGATGCTCCGCAGTTTTTACAGGGCGTGATGCAGGGTCAGGATACTTCTTTTATATACGAAAAAGTCGGTTCATTCTATCGCCATTTCCTGATTGATGAATTTCAGGATACTTCCGGTTTTCAATGGCTGAATATATTGCCGCTCATCAAGAACGGTATCGCTCAAAATTACCGGAGTCTTATTGTAGGCGACATCAAACAATCTATATATCGCTGGCGCGGTGGCGACCTGAATATACTACAGGAAAAAGTAAAGCAGGATGTAGGCGAATTGATGATCGATACATTTCCGCTGGATACAAATTATCGTAGTGCCGGCAACGTGGTAACATTCAACAACGTGTTGTTTGCCGCTGCTTCCGACATCATCAGCAAAGAGACTAATACTATATTTCCGCAGCAATCGTATAGTGATGCTTCGCAGAAAGTTTTTCGTCATCCTGGCAAGGGCTATATATCCATTCAGTTTCTCGATACAGCCGAGGCCGGTCCTAAAAATGGTGATGAGGAGAATGAAAAAGGCAAAGTAAAATTTGAAGATGTTTCGCTGGAGCAGTTGCCCGGTATATTAGAAGGCTTGCAGCAAAAAGGTATAGCGTTACGGGATATAGCATTCCTGGTTCGTGATAATAGTGAAGGTCAGATGATCGCACAGTACTTCATGCAATACCGGTCATCGGCTGATGCAAAGCCGGAATATAAATACGATGTAGTCTCCAATGAATCGCTGCGACTCGATCAGGCTGCTTCGGTAGTAGTACTCATTAACGCCATGCGCCTGCTTGAAGACGGTAAGAATTTAATTGCCCGCGCACAGCTCGCATACGAGTATCAGAAATTGTGGCCGCAGCAGGCGTTTCCAAACCAACATAAATTATTTTCCAACAGCAAAACGAAAGAGTTTGCAAGGCTGGTGCCTCCACCGTTCACCAACCAGGAAGATGTACTCGCAGCATTACCGTTGGTTGAGTTGGTAGAGAATCTCATTCACATGTTTAACCTTGGCAAACTCTCTACCGAGATCGCTTACCTGCAGGCATTTCAGGATGTAGTGCTGGAATTCAGCATGCGCGAAAAGAGTGATCTCGCTTCGTTCTTACAGTGGTGGGACGATAACAAACATAAAAAATCCATTCAGGTTGCCGGTGGTGTGGATGCCGCGCAGATCATTACCATTCACAAATCCAAAGGACTTCAGTTCCGCTATGTTATTATACCGTTCCTCAATTGGGAACTGAACCATCCGCCTATGAAATCGCCTATACTCTGGTGTCGCTCGGATGAGTCATTGTTTAAAGATATAGGGTATCTGCCGCTGAAATATAGCAGCAAGCTGGAAAACACATGCTTTCATGAGTACTATACCGAAGAACGTAAGCGGATATACCTCGACAACCTGAACTTGCTATATGTTGCCTTTACCCGTGCCGAGCAAGGCCTCATTGCACTGGCACCCTATAGCAAATCAGGAAGCATTAATCATATTGGTAAATTAGCGGAACGGGCGATCGAGAGCAGCGATGCGTTTCAGCAATACTGGTCTTCTGGCAACAAAACACTTACCATTGGTACGATTGAAGATGAACGCAGTGAAACACCTGTCAACAATTCGCTTGTACTGAAGCACTACTACATTACTCCGTGGCGTGAACGCCTGCAGATAAGAACGCGAGGCAAAGAATTTTTCCAGCAGACTGAGCAACGGAAGAAGATCAACTATGGTATATTTTTGCATACACTGATGGCGCGTATCAAAACAGAAGCCGATGTAGCCATAACATTAGAGCAGGCTATAAAGGAAGGACTGATCAACCACGATGAACATGCTGTCATTGAAGACGCGGTGAAATGGATTGTAACGCATCCGGCTCTTAAACCGGCTTTCACAGAAGATATGTCATTGAAACGCGAGGCAGCATTGATCATGCCCGATGGAAGTGAACGCAGGATCGACCGCATTGCTATACAAAACAAACGGGCCATCCTCATTGACTATAAAACCGGTGCCCCGAAAAAAGAAGATGAACATCAGGTAAACGAATATATATCCATTCTGAAAACCATGGGCCTGGAAGAAATAAAAGGTTATCTGGTATATGTAAATGAGCGGGTGTGCAAAACAGTATGAGAACATTTATCCAGGAAATAGCCGATACCATCAGAAAGGAATATACCGATTGGGACAACCTTACGGTGATCTTCCCGAACAAGCGTGCTTCGCTATATTTCAGAAAAGCACTTGCTGAACAATTGGACACGCCACGATGGGCACCCAACATTGTAAGCATTGAAGAATTTATAGGCTCGTACTCCGATCTGCAGGAAGCTGATAAACTTTCGCTCATTGTTAGTTTATACCGCGTATTCAAACGCATAACCAACTCCGATGAAAACCTCGATCGTTTTTATTTCTGGGGAGAAATGCTGCTCCGCGATTTCGATGAACTTGATAAATACCTGGTAAATGCTGCGGGGCTGTTTAAAGATCTTAGCAACCAGAAAGAACTCGACCAGTATTTCGATTATCTCACGGAAGAACAAAAGCAATTCCTGATCGAATTCTGGCAAACCATTGATTTTGGTTCTTCCGCGAGTAAGCGAAAGTTCCTCGAGCTGTGGCAAAGTTTATACCCGGTATATATAGCGTTTCGCCAGCAACTGATGGAGGAGAAGATCGGTTACTCCGGGATGATCCATCGCCACGTAGCCGAGAACATCGATAAATTTGTGCCGGCAGCTAAAAAGAAAGAAGTCAATACGAAGTTTGTATTTGCCGGCTTCAACGCACTCACATCAGCCGAAGAAAAAATATTGACGTGGTTTACAGAACATCGTGACACGCGCATATATTGGGACGAAGATGCCTTCTATGTAAATGAACCGCATCGTGAAGCCGGAACATTTTTCAGGCAGTATCGAAAGCATACAGTCCTTGGGCAAACCTTTCCACCGGAGCCCAAAACGTATTTAGGACAAGCCAAGAGAATTACTGTACTGGGTGTTCCGCAGAAAGCCGGACAACCCAAATTACTGGCACAGCAACTCGATGCAACGCTACGCCTACTGGCCGAACAGAATATAGCTGAACGCACCGTTATTGTATTACCCGATGAGAACATGCTGATGTCGGTGCTCTATGCATTGCCGCCTTCGCTACAGTCTATCAACGTTACCATGGGTTTTCCATTGGTGAGTACACCCTACTACTCGCTGATCGATTTTCTGTTTGAGCTGCATTTGCATAAACGTAAAGATGAATTCTATTACCGCTATGTGCTGGCTCTTCTCAACCATCCCTACCTGAAAGCACGCGTGGGCGAAGAAGCTGCACAATGGCGCGAGTTTATACACAAGAACAACCAGGTACATATAGCACCATCGTTCTTCGAGAAGAAACATGAACTGCTGGAAGAAATATTCCGTATCGTTCCGGCAGAAGAGTTTCTCGCGTATCTCATTCGTGTAGTCGAAGCACTTGCTACATCGCCGGATGCCGGCGGGTTGATGGAGAAAGAATTTGCTTTCCATTTTCATCGCATACTTTCGCGTGTGCAGGAACTCACGCTCAGTGAGCCGATGGAACTTCGTATGCAGCAGCGCATGTTTCGCCAGGTGGTGCGCGCAGAGAAGGTTCCGTTTACCGGTGAGCCTTTGAAAGGTTTGCAGATCATGGGGGTGCTGGAAACGCGTAACCTTGACTTCGACCATGTTATTATACTTTCTTTGAACGAAGGATTATGGCCTGCTGCTCCACGGCAAGGTTCCTATATACCGCACAACATTCGCAGAGCATATAGTTTGCCTACATCTGAGCACCAGGATGCTATGTATGCTTATCTCTTCTACCGATTGTTACAGCGTGCTGAAACCATCGATCTATACTATAACACAGAACCGGATGTATTAGGCACAGGTGAGATGAGTCGGTATTTATACCAGCTGATTTATGAAACCGACTGGCCACACGAACGAAAGATACTCTATAACCCGGTGCAGGTACACGAAGCAAAACCCATCGCTATCGAGAAGAAAGCAGATGTACTGGAGAAACTCGAGCGTTACTTCGGCTAAGCCCTTACACCATCCACACTAAATACATACCTGGAGTGTCGTTTGAAATTTTATTTTAAGCACTTGCTTGAAATACGCGAGCCTGATGAAGTGGAAGAAGAAGCCGATGCGCGAATCTTCGGAAATATATTTCACAAGGTGATGGAGTTATTCTACCAGGACCTTCGTCCACCGGCAGGACATTGGGCCGTAAACGAAGAGCATTTTATAAATGTAAATGCAAAACTCGAGCGCTTCATTGAACTCGCCTTCCGCCAGCACTTTCATTTGCCCGACACTAAAGTATTTGAATACGATGGACGGCAGCTGGTAGTAAAGGAAATGGTAAAGAAGTTTGCGCTGAAAGTACTTTCGTACGACAAAATATATACTCCGTTTACCATTGAATTACTCGAAGCCCGGAATTTCACCACACCGGTAAACATCACGCAACGCGACAAAACGCTTTCCATTGTCATGGGAGGTCTTATAGACCGAGTGGACGAGAAAGAAAATACCGTTCGTATCCTCGACTATAAAACCGGCAAAGACGAAAATAAATTTGAGAGTATAGAATCGCTGTTCAAGCGCGATCCAAAACGGAACAAGGCAGCGTTCCAGGCGATGCTCTATGCATGGGTATATGCACAGCGAAATGTAACGCGATCGCCCCGGGTAAAAATTCAACCGGGACTGATCAACCGAAAAGAAATTTTCAAAGACGATTTTGAATACGGCCTATATCTTGGCAAACATCGCATCGATGATGCAACACCATACCTGCCGGAATTCGACAACCATTTACGCACACTCCTCCACGAACTCTTCAACCCCGCCATCCCCTTCGATCAAACTGACGATCTGAAAGTTTGCGGGTTTTGTGACTACCGCGAGATATGCGCGAGGTGAAAAATGTGTTTAAGTGTTTAGGTGTGTATGTGTTTAGGTTAGTTTTATTATAGCACACGTTTTCACTTAATGGCTACGTACACACGTGCACACGTACCAACGTAAACACATCAACACTATCTCTTCGGATACCACTTCTTTTTCTTCTTCGCAGGAGTCTGCGGATTGTGGTTGCCGTGGGTTTGGGCGGTCTGCGTATGGCCATTGCGTTGTTTGGCTGCACGGGGTTGCTGGATGGGTTTCGGCATACCTGCGCGGTGCATCGGATACGGGTTATCGTCTACTACCGGGATTTTCTTGCCGATTATTTTTTGAATGTCATCGAGGAATTCCTTTTCCTCTTCATCACAAAACGATATCGATATACCGCTGGCTCCTGCACGACCGGTGCGGCCAATGCGGTGTACATACGTTTCGGGTACGTTGGGGAGTTCGAAGTTGATTACGTGTGTGAGCTCTTCTACATCAATACCGCGTGCCGCTATATCGGTAGCTACCAGTACACGAGTCTTTCGCGATTTGAAATTACTGAGTGCACGTTGTCTTGCTCCTTGTGATTTATTGCCATGGATAGCCTCTGCGCGTATACCCGCTTCATTCAACTGCTTGGCTACACGGTCTGCACCATGCTTGGTGCGCGTAAACACAAGTGCCGTAGCAATGGAGCGATCCTGTAAAATATGGTGCAGCAGCTTGCGCTTGTTGCCCTTCTCTACAAAATATACCGACTGGTTAATGGTGTTCGCTGTTGATGAGACCGGAGTTACTTCAACTTTTACCGGGTTACTCAGAATGGTGTTGGCAAGCGAAGCAATTTCCGGCGGCATGGTTGCCGAAAAGAAAATAGTTTGTCGCTTGGCGGGAACACGCGCAATAACTTTTTTCACATCGTGAATAAAACCCATGTCGAGCATGCGGTCGGCTTCATCGAGTACCAGCATTTTAAGATGCTGCAGTTTTACAAAGCGCTGGTCCATCAGGTCCAGTAACCTTCCCGGAGTTGCAATGAGTATATCAACGCCATCGCGCAGGGCTTTTACCTGTGTATGTTGTGATACACCACCAAAGATCACGGTATGCGACAAACGAAGATGTTTTCCGTAGGCCGTAAAGCTGTCGCCAATCTGTATGGCCAGTTCGCGTGTTGGTGTGAGGATCAATGCCTTTATACCGACAGGTCCTTTTACAAAGAGTTCGTCCTGATGAAGCAAGTGAAGGATCGGCAGTGCAAACGCAGCGGTTTTACCAGTTCCGGTTTGTGCGCAGCCCAGCAAGTCTTTTCGTTCCAGTAAAATAGGAATAGCCTGTGCCTGAATCGGTGTGGGTTTGGAATATCCTTCAGTTTTTAGAGCACGCAAAAGTGGCTCTATTAAATTCAAATTTTCAAATGTCATGTTAAAATGTTGTGTCAAGAGAGGCTGTCAATTGGATAAGCCTAAAAAAAATTTCTGACGCCTAAAGTTCTTTTTTGGAGGAATTAGCGGATTCGAAACACAAAAGTAAGCAATTTATATGATACTTTAACGTTAATTTCCGGATAAGCCGGCAAAAGGTATACTGCCTTAAGGTTTATCTCTTACCTTTGTATCGATTTTTATTTAATTCAATGAAAGAAGGAACAGTAAAATTTTTTAATGAAGCCAAAGGATTTGGTTTTATCAAAGAAACAGCAACAGGACAAGATTACTTTGTACACATTTCCGGATTGCTTGTTGATTCAATCCGTCAAAACGATGTAGTGACTTTTGAACTCCAACAGGGAAAAAAAGGCGTAAATGCAGTAAATGTTCGGTTAGCAAACTAAGCAAACGCTCAGCTATAGAAAAAAACCAGGCTCGTTCCTGGTTTTTTTGTTTATGGCTAACCCCGGAACAATCGCCTCTCATATCTATTCGCAGCTCTCTTTATAAATAAGTGCAGTAACCGGCCTGTGCTCACATCAGGACAATCGTAAGCTTGCCGCTTCTACTAAACCGTTGAAAAAATATAGCTGTGCTGGCATTATATTTTATGGTTCGTGACGGATGGAACAACTGATCATTCCTCCAAACTCACCGATACTAATTGTTGAAGACGACCCTGACGATCAGGATATTCTGAAATCCGTCTGCGCCGAGATCGGTGTGGGAGATCAACTTCTCTTCTTCAGTAACGGAAACAAGGTGCTTGAGTATTTGAAGACAACAACTCAAAAGCCTCTTCTCATTCTCTGCGATATTAATATGCCGCTGATGGATGGACTTGAACTACTGGAGAATATCTGTCACGATGCATTCCTGAAACGCAAAAGTATACCCTTCATTTTCTTTTCCACAGCCGCAAGCCCTGCACAGGTACGGAGAGCGTATGAGCTTTCGGTTCAGGGATTCTTCCTCAAGGAGAACAGCTTCGAAGAATTGAAAAAAACAATGCACCTTATCCTGCGCTACTGGCTCAAGTGCCGGCACCCTAATTCTGTGAGCAGCATTATATACTGACTATATAAGATCGATATCGTAATCACACCAGAATTACTATCTTTCGTAGAACAGGTTTCTTATCAGGAAATAAAATACGATGAGCTCTATGTCTCAAAAGAAACTCGCGCTTGGCAACCGAAGCCAACTGACCAGTTTATATTGGGAGAAGATGATTTCAGAGGTGCAGGATTATTCCTTTATACTGCTGGATAACGATGGCTATATCATTGACTGGAATAAAGGTGCTGAGACACTGAAAGGCTATACTACCGAAGAAGCTATCGGCCAGCACTTCCGTATATTTTATACACGACAGGACCAGGAGCAACGCCTCCCGGAAAAATTCATAGAAAAGGCACGCATCAACGGTAAAGCAGAGTATGAAGGATGGCGTGTGCGTAAAGATGGAACGTTGTTCTGGAGCAGCGTTATTATTACGGCACTTCACAACGATGCACATGATGTGATCGGCTTTGCAAAAGTAACGCGTGATCTTACCGAGCGTAAATCGGCCGAAGACAAAATGAAGAAGAAGAATGCCGAGCTCGAGCAGATGAACCAGGAGCTTACTTCATTCGCGTATGTATCCAGCCACGACCTGCAGGCTCCGCTGCGAAAAATACAATCGTTCATTCACCGGATAAAAGAAGTGGATGGAGAAACGCTCTCTGATAAAGGCAAAGAGTATATGCAGCGCATTGTGAATACAACTTCGCACATGCAGGCGCTGATTGAAGATCTCCTCGCCTATTCACGAACATCCACACAGGAACGTAAATTTGAACGTGTCGATCTGAATGAGATCATTGAAATTGTTAAGCGCGACCTCGATGAAACGATTCGCGACAAGCATGCTGTAATGGAAGCTTCACCGCTACCGGTACTCGATCTGATACGCTTTCAGTTTCAACAGTTGTTTGTAAACCTGCTTAGCAACGCTCTCAAGTTCTCTCGAAAAGATATACACCCGCAGATACGCATCCATGCTGATGAAGTAACGGCTGACCAGATAAAAGGCTATACCGGTGATCTGACGAAACGGTTCCATCGTATTACTGTAGCGGATAACGGTATCGGGTTTGATGAAGCCTATAGCAACCGGATCTTTGAAGTTTTTCAACGCCTGCACGGACAAAGCGAATATAGCGGCACGGGTATAGGACTATCGATTTGCAAAAGGATTCTGGATAATCACAACGGGTTTATACAGGCGGAAGGAAAGCCGAATGAGGGGGCAACGTTTCACATCTATATTCCTGTTGAACGGTAGTCGTTATCCGTTAGCAAATCCAATTGCACCAGGAACACAAAGAAGACACAGCGTTACATAAGACGTTGAGTAACTCCGTGTCTTCTCTGAGAACTTAGTGTCTCTGGATTTCAAACACGTGTAATGGGAAGCTATCTCTGCCTAAAGAGAAAATCGCCACCTCCACTATATTTCCCCACGTGATGCCGTATAGAGCTCATACCAATCCTGGTGATCGAGCTGGATATTGAAAGCATTGGCAATGTTACGGATGCGTTGTTCTTCGCGCGTACCAATCAATGGAAGTGCTCCGAGTTTTATAAGCCACGCAACTGCCACGGACTCTATATCTACACTATACTTCGCAGCCATCTCTTGTAACTTCTTGCGTACACGTACAGCCTGTTCATCTGTGCCCGTAGCAATTCTGCCACTGGCCACCGGTGCTGAAACGAGTGGACGCATATAGCGTTGCTTGATATAGTCTATCTGCCCGTTGTCGAGTGCAGATGTGTTGAGCAGGTTCAACTCGAGGTGGTGTGTTACAATCGGAGTGTGCAGGTACGATGCCAGCAACTGGTGCTGGAACACAGAGAAGTTAGCCACACCAATATTTCTGATCTTTCCTGACTTCATCAGTTTCTCAAGCGCTATAGCAGTCTCCTCAAGATTCGAAACGTGATCGAGGTGATCGAGTAAGAATATATCGATATAGTCGGTCTTGAGTTTACGAAGTGAGTTTTCTACGCTCTGCAGGATGTGAGTAGCCGAAGTATCGTAATGTTTTACGCGTATGGACGGGTTAGCAGCCTGCGGAATTTTTAAGCCGCATTTGGTAAACAGTACTATATCTTCACGCTTGAACGACTTTTTGCTGAGGAGCGCTCCAAACAATTCTTCACATTGTGAGGAACCATATATATCGGCATGGTCGAAAGTGTTAATGCCAAGTTCAAGGCAAAGGGCAACGATACGTTCCATCGATGCCGGGGCATTTTCGAGTTCGGTGTCCCAGCGGTAAAAACCATATACAGCGGGAGAAACCTTTGGACCGGCATCACTTAAATAAATCTTTTGCATACGCGCGTTAATCGGTTATACTACAAGTATCGCATTAAATATGTAAACAAAAAACAGGCGTGCTATATAATCAATGCAATTTTTGGGCCCGCTGAATACGCAGATAAACGCAGATTTTTAAAGGTATAGTAACGATATAACCTCCCTGATAAGATCCTCAATCATATACATAATCTTCCGCGTGCATTTTTATGCGGAAATCCGCGGCATCTGCGGGCCTTAACCTGACAACTGTTTAAGCTCAACTTTTCT
>CAMLLI010000058.1 GCA_946480685.1 uncultured Flammeovirgaceae bacterium
TTGTGGAATGTATCTACGCAAGACTATCAGCCACGTGCTTTGTTTTCCGATCAGGCACAACAAGATATAGCGGAAGAACATATAGTACTTCCGGAAATGACACCTTCTGAACATGTAGTACATGACTACGCCACTACTTCACTATCCTTAAAAGCGCATCCTGTAAGTTTTGTTCGTCAGTCGTTAGAGCAACTGCATATTCGTACTGCTTCATCCCTGGAGGCTGCTAAAGATGGTGACGATGTAAAAGTAGCCGGCCTTGTATTGGTGAGACAACGTCCGGGAACTGCAAGTGGTATATGTTTTATTACCATTGAAGATGAGACCGGCACGGCTAACCTGGTGGTGTTTAAAAAACTTTTTGATACGTACAGGAAGGAAATCATCCAATCCAAATTACTTATGGTGGAAGGCAAACTGCAACGTGAAGGCGAAGTGATACACGTTGTAGTAAAGCGGTGCTATAATTTATCCAGACTGCTCCATAAACTTACAGCCCCTATACAAACCGAACTCTCGCTCGAACCACGCTCACGTGCTGATGAGACTACATCTCCGTTCCTATCCCATAAACCACCGGAGAATAAAATTATACAAGGGAAGATATTTCCGGAAGGAAGAAATTTCAAATAATCTATAGGACAAACATCTTCTGAAATTAATATAGCTTTATCAGGCTGGAATTTTAAATCAGTCCTAAATGATTCTTGATTCCGAATACAGATCGTACGCAGCCACCAGCGATTCACGACCCACGGCTGTCCTGTACATTTCATACTGACTGATTTCATCCCGTTGTTCCACATACACCGGCCGATAGTTTGATTCGTATCCATCCCAAACTATCAACAAGTAATTATACCGTATCTTGCTCTGCCTGCCATTTTCTAACCAAAGATTAAAAATCTCTTCATCCAAAGATTTTGGGAAATCTGCTCCGTCAAACATAAAAGCTTATTTATAGCAGGAAAGTTAGGCAAAAGGTCATCATTTGCAATGAACCAATGATGACCTTTGTTATCACGAATGGCAAATATACTTTGTATTACGTCAAAGGTTGGAGAAATCTGTTAGCCTTCAACAGGTCTTTCAAGCATTGCAGCAAACGGAATGATTTGTTTTGGTTTGGTGAATAAATCCTTTTGTGTTTGGGTAAAATCGGGACTTCAAAGACAAAGCATGCGCAGCAACCTCCTTGTCCTTTAAGACAATCCAAAGAGCAAGTAATATAGCGTAGCTTCCTCCACGCTCTATCCATTCAAAGAGCGGATAGGCAGGGTAATACACTTCGCTTACTACTTTCCAGATAAAGAGGACAAAGACAATGTGTCTAACAGGCCAAAGTAACAATGACAATGCCCCCATGATTTCAACGGCACCAATGAGTTTTGCCCATGTAGACGGTGATTCCATGCCGAGTGCTATATATTGCTTCAGCAGTCCCGGCTTTTCGATAACGTTCAGCCAACCATGTCCAAGCAATAAGGTAAAGCCGATAACCTGAAGCGACACAACAATCCATTTCCATTGTATGTCACTCAAGGTGGATACTGATATATGTATCTTCTGAAACCAATGCGTGAAGAATTTACCCGGCTCTACAGTAAGTATAATCAGTAAAAAGGGAGCACCATAGTTTCCTGCACGCTCCAGGAATTCTGCAAAAGATTCTCCGGAAAGTGGACGAAGAGATGCTGTGAACAATCCCCAGAATATTAACCATGCTGCAGCAATTCGTATCGGGTAAAAAAGCAGCACAAGTCCTAAAGCTATATCAACAATTCCGACCACAGGCATGAGTTGAAATGCCAGCGTTTCACCTATACCAAATATAGCAAAGTAATTACACCAGACCGGCTTCGTAATAACACCAAATACACCATGTCCTATAAAACACATGGCACAGGCCATGCGAAATATACAGTGGAGAAGAATCGGTTTTTCTTTCATGGTATATAGATTATACACCAGCCGATTTTTGTCGGGTGATTACTTTTTTATTGAGAAAATCACCTATACTTCGTCCCATTCGCAACCCGGTATCATTCGCTGGCCGGTAATGTATACCTCCATACAACCTGCTGATGGCTGCTTCTTCCGCAGCGTGGTTGAATGACTTAAAACTCCGCGAAGAAAGTCCAAACTCTACTTCAGTGGAATCGGTATATGAAAAGTTATCACCAAATACGCCGGTCAAGGCAATTGATGCTGCACCGGAAATTGTACTATGCCCGCTTATATATTCCGGGAATGGAGGCGTTTGCAACAGCGGTGTCCATTCTTCATCTATATATTGATTGATATAGGATTCAGGACGAATCAATAAGCTGCGATACTTTTCATCCCAGCATGCTATAAATGCATCGGCCAGTGCAATGGCAACCCGTACATAGGCTTCGGCTGCATGCGCGAAATCAGCATTGGCCTTAACGCTGGCTACACGAACTATATTCATCCAGTGACCACCGGGAGATATTTTTTTTGTAGCAAACATCACGTGTCCTTTGACATTCATCACAAATGGATTGCAATCCCAGAAGCTCGCTATATCCCTTTGTTCTTCTGTCAGGTTCTTTCGTGTCTCATATACTTCGTAGGCATACTTATAAAATTCACTTTTCGGATCCGTAGAAAATGCAGGTGGCGGACTGCATCTGAACTGTGATGCAGAATCGATAGCAAACGGTCGTATCTTATTCCAATGTGGTTCTACAGCATCCATATAGGCCGGAGGTGTAGGCTTCCACGTTGAGGGACTATTATCAATGGAATATTTCGGAAATGATCGCGTTTGTTTATAGTTATCTTTCGATGACCACGCGATGACGTGCTCCGCTACTTTTGTTCCATACTCGATCGAGCGCTGGGCTACATCATCCGGTAAACCTGACGATGCGTTTTCTTTGATAGTAACTTCATAAAACTCATCCAGTTTATCTTCTGAAAATAAGAATACACGCGCAGTCTTCAACGTAGCCTGCAGTGAAGCGAGCGGAAAACAATACTCTAGTTGCGGATCGGGCTGCGGTATATTTTCAAGTCCGTTTAGCTGACCTGCGAGCGAGAGTAACGTTGAGTCCTGGTGACGAGCTGCTTCGTATGCTGCTACACTTACATAGGCATAGATTCTTGTAGCCACGGGAGGTGAAAATATATCGTGAACGATGATGTCTGTTACTTTCTTGACCGCACGGTGGAGCTGCTCCGGATTTTCAGCTGTCTTTTTATAATCGTCTGCCGGTGAACAGGCGATCATGCAGATAAGTATAGTGAGTAGTAATGTTACTGTATTTTTCATGTCGGATTTTTCTATTAGGACTTAAGACAAATCATGACTGGCCCGATTGAGACAATTTGTCTTCGGGCTTCAAGTCATTTGAAAAAATTATCTATACCGGTAAAAGCAGTAAACAGCCATACCGTTTAAGTATAATTTTTGAAAGAATGGTAAATCAGGACATCAGCTTGGGCGGGTGAAAAATAATGAAGCTGGAGTTTTGGGTATACCCTCTTGAGTGTTCGTTGTATTTCCATTGCAGTACCCATCCTTTATGAGCCTGCTGTAAAGTATAGGAAGTTGCTATATAGTATTTCGCGAAGGGTGCCATTAATAAAGCTGCAGTTCCTTCCAGATCATCACCCGCAAAGGATCTTGCAACCTCGGCAATTTTATGGTCTACAGCAGTTGTGCGCTGATCATGAATGCATACCAGGTATAGGGTGTCCTGGTAAAGCCTTTGGTCAATAGTCTGGTATACCTTTCCTTCATAAGTAAAGTATCCTTCAAGGGGTTCATGTTCTTTAAACTCTGTAAGGGTATTTACGGGCAACTTGACAATGAAATTACCTCCAGGCTCATTGAGATTTGAATGAATCTTTTTCTCGGTAGCAATCGCGATCTGATTTCTTAAAAGGACAAGAAAGGCATAGTGGCCAATGATGTTCATTACCATCAGAAACAGAAGAAAGCAGCTTATAAGACGTCTTCCTCTCGCCATTTTAGTACAAAGTCGGGTTATGAGATTTGGTAAGGTAATGTTATGCAATCCTTTCCAAACACGCAACTCCATCATCCGCTTCGAAAACTGAATGTATGTTGACGTTATTCTGAAAACAGAAGAGTGCAACCACGTTTATGGCAACGCTCCTGCTGCGTCCTTACGTTTCATACACTATATATTACTTTGAGCACAATTGCCATTCGAGCTCAAAGTAATATATGTTCAGTGCGCCTTGTTCGCATGACGACTTACCATTTCTTTAATCCAGATTGGTGCAAAGGGAGAAGTACAACCTTTTGAGACAGGATAGTCGCGATAAATGCCCAGTGATTCGCCAATGTCAACAGCACGCTTACGATGTTTAGGAAAATGAATTCCGATCTGTGCCAAAGTACTATTCATTGTCCACTGTACTTCGGGCGGTGCGTCTGCCATTTCAGATTCGATTCGATCCAAAAGCTTCACTAGGTCAAGACCTTCTGATTCTCGTGCTACGCGACCACTGGTAAGACTCCACCCTGCCCTTGCCGCCCATGGATTCTTTGAGTTCATCCACTTCTCTCTAACCATTTCTTTTTGAGGATGGTCCTTCACAACATACGCATTAAACCACTCGGCTTCCTGTACAAAGGCTATTGAGTTTACCAGTTCACTCAACTCCTGCGCTGATAATTTTTTGGGTTGAATGATTAATGTTGCCAGTAATCGAGCATCTATATTTTCAGTTTTCCATAACTCTAAAGCCAGGTCATGGTTGGTTTTGATTTTGTTACCCAATGCGCGAATGTCACCAAGCTTTACACCGAACTGATTCTTACCGGCACCGTGCTTGATGTTGTGTGCAAACATCTTTTCATTGGACAATGCTTTGAGTGAAGCGAGTGTTTCTTTTAGTGTCATAGCAATGATTTATGTGTTACCATTGGAACCTGTCTTAAATGAACAATAAAACTTCACTTTAAAATTATAAGAACTGCCCAAGACTCACCTCATACTTTAGTACCAAAATACATTTCAGTCCGTTTTAACCGAAGAATAATGGAGAAGTAATCTATTAAAACCGGTAGGCATTGCGTTGTGCCAATGTCATTTTTTGTAAAAGCATAAAAAAACTGCCTGCCAGTATGCCCGGCAGACAGTTACCAACGAAAACCAAATTATAATAATCAGAAACTATAAGTCATACTTAAACGGAAGTTACGGGGCGCTTCGGTTTGCCAGCTATAGATTGGTGACAATTGACCGTTGCCACCAGTCCATGGCTGCGGCCCATCGTACATCCAGTCTTCATACGAGCCGCTGTACAGATAATCATCGAGCAGGTTGAATACGTTCAATGTAATTCTGATTTTGTCCTGCTGCCAGAATATACCGGCATCGAGCTTGAAATAATCCTGCAGATCTTTGTCGCTCGAAGGCGCAGGTGTCCAATAGGTAGCGCGGTCCATCAGTTTAGTAAAACCGCCAGATATACCGAGTCCTTTTAATACACCGTTTTCAATCTGGTAGTTTAGCCACGCGTTGATCGTGTGCTTGGCAAAGCCCGGAACGATCGATCCTTCTGTCGGAGAAGTTACGCCTTCTGCTACTTTCGTTACACGTGAGTCTGTATAAGCATAGTTGGCTGTCATGGTAAGTCCGGGCAGGATCGTACCGCGAAGATCAAACTCTATACCTTGTGCACGCTTCTCACCGAGCTCAATACTAAGACCTGAATTTGGATTACCGGGATCAGCAGTGATCTCGTTGTTTTTCAAAATACGGTAAAGCGACAACGTAGTGTTCCATCCTCCTGTCCAATCTTTCTTCACACCTATTTCCATATTGTTACCAGTGATGGGTTGTACTTTTCGTCCACCTACGAGTGTACCACTCTGCGGAACAAATGCCTGATCGTATAATGCATAGATAGAAATCTGTTCGGTGACAGACGCACTCAAGCCAACACGTGGTGTAACGTGATCAGCCTTATCAGGTGCACCTCCGTACGATGCTTGTTCGAGATGTGTATAGCGACCCGCCAGTGTAAGTCTTATTTTGTTATCGAGAAAGCCGAGTTCATCCTGCACATATATACTGGTATAGCGCTGTTCAAGTATACCACCAGAAAGTTGAGCACGTTGTTCGAGGGGCATCGAACGATCAAATTGCGGATAGCCGGTAACAGGAATACCGAGGTATGGATTTTTCGGATCGAATGGCTGATCTTTTGTATCGAGATCAAAAGACTGTCCCCAGTCAGCCAGATACTGCTTGTTGGCAATGTCCAATCCCGCCAACACACGGTGGCGGATAGAACCGGTTGTAGCTTCACCATTCACGAAGAGTTGTCCCATTGTCATTGTACTCTTTGCGTCCCAGATGCTGACACGGCGAACATACGTGCCATCCTGATATATAGTGCTATCATTAGGCCACATCGATGATCCCACCTGGTTGTACATGAAGCGAGCTACCTGACCGGTTAGCTTCCAGTTGTTGTTAAAGGAATGCTGCAGATTTACATATACACTGTGATCGTTCATCACGCTTCCAGGTATACCGGCAGGCAATGATGTAAAGTCAACAGGAAGCGAAGCATATCCATCTTTCGAGAATACATAGAAGGAACCTACGTTGCTCATGTTGGCGCGCTGGTATATATACTCCAATGTCAGTTTCGTTTTGTCATCTAACTGGTATGAGACAACCGGGGCTATAGCATAGCGGTCGTTATGCTCGTTGGCACGATGAGAATTCTTGTTTTGTGCGGAGAGGTTAAGGCGATACAAAAGTTTTCCGTCTGCTGTAAGCTTTCCATCGAGATCAAGCGTTGTTCTGAACAGACCATAGCTACCAGCCGTGATAGAGGCCTCACCTTTTGTAACACCAGTAGGTTTCTTCGTTACCACATTATACAAACCCGAAGGATCGCCACTCGACAACATGAATCCTGCAGGACCTTTCACAAACTCGATATGATCTACAAACGACATATCTTCAGTGAGCGGTCCCCAATAAGAGTTTACAATGTTGAAGCCATTTCGAAATGCCTGGAGCTGCGAACCCCGTGCGCTGATGTTGGTATACATATCGCCCCAATGCTCGGAACGCGTAACACCACTCACGTTACGAATAAGACCATCGCTCATGCTGATGATCTGTTGATCGCGAAGTACATCGCGTGTGATCACCTGTATATTCTGAGGTGTTTCCATCAGGTTCGATTGCAGGCGCAGGCTCGGAGAAGGCTTATCACTTTTATAGCCTTCATGCTGACCGTATATCTCAATTTCCTCCAGCTGCGCAGAAGTCTCATTGAGCGTGATGCTGAGTGATGTATTTTCATTCGCACGCACCTCAACGATTTGTTCGATAGGATCGAAACTTACAAAACTTGCTACCAGTGTATAGGAGCCTGGTGCAACACGCTTGATCTCGAACTTCCCATCTGAATTTGTAGTGGTTCCTTTGTTAGTACCTTTCAGCACTACGTTAACGTATGGTGCTGCACTGCCATCAGCAGATGTTATCGTTCCGTTTATACTTCCGTGTTGTTGTTGTTGTTGTTGTTGTTGTTGTTGTTGTGCCTGCGCGGTGATGTTTATCAGGCAACAGGTGAACAGTAGCAATGTACACGCGATGTTCGTTAAGGGGTAAAATCTTTTCATGAGATTGGAGTCTATTTTAGTTTTACAAAACTACATTCACATGTATGCGCGTGACAATCGCTTTTGAAAGTGAAATTTATACCCTTTAACGGGTACTTGTATTTACAACTTACTACTCAGAGGAAGGTATATATGATCAGGTTATTACATTACATCGATCAGACGATGCATAAAAGCTGTTTGGCAATTTTAATGATGATATCGTAGATATCAAATCAAGGGCGTTGTACCCAACCGCTATATATACTTTGAACGAAGGATATAAACAGCAAGATCTCCTGATGAAAGAACATTCAGGAGATCTTGCTATGTTGAGATAGAGTTTAATTGGACAGATCGAGTCTCAATGTAGCACAACGCCAGATATGTTCGTAGGCAACATTGAAGTGACTGCCCTTCTCCTCTGAAGTGTAAAATCCTTCAAGAGCATAAGTACCTTTCCAAAGTGGTTCAAATTCAAGCACACCGTTTTTATCAGTCTTGAAGTTTTTGCTCCAACCGGTAGGACCAGAAACAGTAATGGTGATATCGGCAGCGGGTTGTCCTTTATAGTACGCTTTAACTATTCCGAAATTACCTTTACCATTTTTCACGGGTTCAAGGTATAGTTCATTACCTGGCACGTTCTGAGCTGCTACTTTTGATTTGCCAACATTAATAGCTGCACTTGCATTGAACTGGTACACGTATCCGCCATCAACTTCCTTCGCGCTATGGCTTGTTGTAAGAATATATACTCCTTCCAACCCCGGTGTAAACGTGGCTGCATAATGATCTCTTGCCTCGGAATAATTGAGTTGTACTTTATTACCATCGGGGGCGGTCAGCCAAAGAACAAACGTATTCACATCTGAATACCACTTGTCTGTTTTCTCGAATTCCTTTTCTGCATACTCTCCATAAAATATCTTCACAGCGTGAGACTTTCCAAGAGTGCCCTGGGGTTCAGCTTCAATCCATAAAGCATGCGCAAAACCTGTTGAATTAAATAGAACAAGCAGAAGTGCGGCAAGGATGAGATATCGATTAGTCTTCATAAATGAAATCTTATTTGGGTTGAGATCTTTACAGACCTCAAATATGAAGCAGCCTATAAATCAAATCAATTAATGAGACAGGAAGTTTCGAAAAATACCCACGGGAGGTTACTGTTATCACCAATGGCGGGGATTAAGTGTGTGCGAGAATACCTGCTATATACTAACTGAACGGGCACAAAAAGAAGAAGGCTTCTTGCATTTTCATACAAGAGGCCTTCTAGTTGTATCTTTCGTATTAGTTGTGGATTATTTATCCGTTACTATAAGTTTCCGAACAAAACCGGAGTCACCGAACTTCAGAACATATACACCTGATGTCAGGTTATCAACCGACACTTCCCCGGAAACGTATCCTGTATCATCTACCGGTAGAGTAACTTGCATCTGCAATTTTCCTAACTGATCAAAAAACGCAATCTGCATTTCGGTTGTACCGGATACTCCTTCCATTTCAATTTTTATATTGTTACCGAGTGTAGGGTTAGGATAGAGATTCAGACGTGGTGCGTCCTCACTCTCGTACTGAACCATAGCAACATCAGAATAAACAACGTTACCATCGAAATCAACTTGCTTCAATCTGTAATATGTCTTCCCTACGGCTAACTTCTCATCGATATATATATACTGTTGAGGATCATTTGTGGTACCATGGCCATCAACCTGTCCTATCGCCGTGAACTTCCGTCCGTCTCTTGATTTTTCGATATCGAAGTAATCATTATTAAATTCATTCGCGGTCTTCCATTTCAATTCAACACCACGAGTAATAAGTCGCGCAGTGAAAGACAGCAACTCTACCGGCAAAGGGCTATTCACATCCGTAGAAGCAAGTGTCTGCGGACTAAAGTTCGTCATGTTGGTTACCGTTACTGAGCCAGCAATGTTTGTCCCGGATTGTGAAAATGTTCCACCAGCAGTTGGCGGTAAATCCCAACGTGTTCCATCCCATCGCGCTATACGTAAGCTGGTAACGTCACCTACATTTGGAGGTATATAACTTCCGGTGTTGTATGTCAAAGTAAGGTCTGCAGATGTTGAACCACTTCTTGATATCATCCAGTATTCAAACTTGCTAACCTTGTTAATGTTTGTTGTGTTCATGGTGGTGTTAGAGTAACCATCCAGTGACGAACTATGATCAAAATATTCAAAGCTCCAGGAGTCTGTCGAACTCGTATTAGCTATAGTTGCAGGTCTATATTTCGCTGACGGAACACTTCCTAATGGAGCAACAAATGCGCCTGCCGCAGAAATTGTTTTAGTCATCGGTCCATCCACAAAACTGTTTGCCGATCCTCCTGTTAAGTTGGCCGTTCCAACAGCCAGAACGTTGTTAGATGAAGTGATAACATTACCAGCAATTAACGCCAGGGAATTAGTTATAGATGTAGTACCTGTTCCGGTAAGAGTAACATCGTTTGCTCCTTTGTCAATAACTAAATCATAGAATGAGTTCGTACCTGTTACTGCCTGATTATTATTGCCATCAAATGTAACTGATCCTGTGCCTGCGGTAAAGGCACCATTGTTATTCCAGTTACCTGCTATTGCTATATTTGCATTGTTGGCACTATTACTTAAGGTGGTACCTGAAGTAATTGTCAAATTGCCATTAACAACAATGTCTGATGCAGTCATTGTAACAGTACCAGCAGAGCCTGAGTAAATACTTATATTGTTGTATGTAGTTCTGTTATTCATGGTCATTGGAGCAATGTATTCAATCGTACCTCCACCAGATGATACAAAGGCTGTGTAATTTCCTGCTGGCAAAGTATTGGTGGCGGTTCTCATTGTACCTGTTCCACTAATTATCCCCAAGTTGTGTCCAGTTTTAGTACCTATAGACAGTGTCCCATTAATTATTGTTTTATAGGCTCGTCTGCCATTAGTATTTGTATTAATACGCGCTCCATTCAAGATAACTACAGGTACTCCATTCGGAACAAAGGCGGATGCGGCCCCCATTCCGGTGGGGTCGGCTGTCCAACTGGTGGCTGTTGTCCAGTTACCTCCAGTGACGGGGCTCGCAACTGCGGCTGTTATGAGTCGACTATACAATGGAAGTATAGGATTTGGCAATGTATTTATGGTGCCGACAGAGTAATCATAATAGTTACCTGCAGACGGTAAATTTGTTGTAGGTGTCGAAGTAAAAGTCATATCAGTAGCGGTAGCACTACCTCCATGACCACTTGTCGTCCAACCTAATGGGTCTGCATTTCCGTCCAGATAACCCGCCACCAGAGCCCCACCAGCCCCTGCCATCAATGTGGACGGGTAAGTATATATATGGTCACCACTTGCAGTGGCATTCAGTGTACTTCCGCGC
>CAMLLI010000059.1 GCA_946480685.1 uncultured Flammeovirgaceae bacterium
TCGTTATGATGGCTTTCTTTTAGTGGGAGCTGAGGGGTTCGAACCCCCGACCCTCCCGACTGATGTCGGGATGCTCTGTAGCCATGCGAGAACGTATATATATATTATTGCTTAGAGTAAGCCATAACTTCATTTTTATACTTAGGACAACTGAAAAACAAAAAGCCATCGTTATGATGGCTTTCTTTTAGTGGGAGCTGAGGGGTTCGAACCCCCGACCCTCTGCTTGTAAGGCAGATGCTCTGAACCAGCTGAGCTAAGCTCCCGTTTGGGATTGCAAATGTAGTAGAGTTTTCTATTTCTGCAAAAAAAAAGATAAGAGAGGTCAAATATTTTTTCAGATTTTCTGTGGCCATCATCTTATAACGTAACATCAACTCGTTGATTAATAATGATTCATGATTAAAAATTTACGAGATCATCGTCTGATTTTTCGAATTAATTATCTTGCACGTAAGTCCTGAACCTATGAATAAGCCCGCCTGGCTCTGTTGCATCGTTACTCTTTTTATGTTGCAGTCATGCTTTCCGTACAGGTCTCCCGATCCGGAGAAAGACCAACCGGAATCTTCCGATCAGTCTGGTCACTATGTGAAAAAGATATACTATCAGAACGGTGCGTTGCATAAAGAGATCGCTTATGAGCATGGCGTACAGCAGGGCATGGCGAAAGAGTATTACAAGTCGGGTAAGATTTTCCAGGAGGTGATGTACCAGAATAGTATGCGCGAAGGCGTTGCCCGAAGATATTATGAGTCGGGAATTCTAAGCCAGGAAACTCCGTATCACTATAATCAAATGCATGGTGTTCAAAAACGCTACAGACGAAGCGGTGACCTGATGGCCGAAGTGCCGTACCATGAAGGGAACCTCTGCACGGGTCTGAAAGAGTATACAATTGATGGTAAACTGAAACAACGTTATCCCGTTATTGAAGTCACTGCAATTGATCAGATTAAAAGTAAAGCAAACTACATCATCAAGCTGAAGATGTCTGACGACAGCAGAGGCGTTGAATATTTTGTTGGCGACTTATCCGAAGATAAATATATAGGTATGGAAACGGTCCGCGTTACCGATGTAAAAAACGGAGTGGGTGAAATCAATATTTCATTGCCGCGCGGCACTTATGTAAATGACACGGTAAATATTATTGCCAAAGTAAAAACCTCGCAGAGTAATTATTATATCACACAAAGCGAACTAAAGGTTTTTATCACAAACCGATAGGATCGCGCACTAATCAGGTATATCGACATAAAAAATCCCGAAGGTGACGCCTTCGGGATTTATATTTATAACCGTTGATGAATTTGCTTAGGGTGTAGGAGCTTTTTCTTTCTCAATACGCAAGGAGTTAATCCATGACGCAATTTTCAAAGCTTCTGCTTTTGGTACCTGTGGCATTGGCGCCATTGGTGTTTCGTGCTCCGGCCAGTTCTTCGGCTCTGGATTGTAGATAAGTTGTACGATACGCTCGTTGCTATATTTGCGTTTCGCTATATCTGCAAAGGCAGGTCCTACCTGCCGTTTATTTACAGCATGGCAAGCCGTACAGGTATTCTTCACCAGTAGTGGTTCTATCTCAGCATAGGTTGGTGCTTTTTTGCTGCTGGCAGCTGTCGCAGCTGTAGTTGTTTTGGCAGGCGTTGCTTTTGTTGTGGCGGTTGAAGATTTCTTCGTACTTAATTCACTGGCCGGTAATTTTGCTCCTGCCGGAATGTTATTCAATGTATAGTATGCAGATGCATGGAGCACCGGCAAGTTACCATCTTTCGAACGTATACCCTGTACGTTGATTTCATGCAGGTAATATTGGCGAAGGTTATCGATCACCAGGCGAACTTTCATGCCATCGTCTGATACTTTTACACCTTTAATATTCAGTTTCTCTTCGTTGATGGTAGGACTTCCATATACCGAGTGGTATTTATATATATAGCTCCGGCCTATATACGATGAAAGATCTTCTGCTTTACTCTTATCTACCGGCATGGTAAATTCTATTTCAAAACCATCCGGCATTGCACGAACAGTTTTCATTTCCATGGGAACTTTACCCATCCAGAGCAGGCGTTGCAAACCGGAGTTTGTTGTTCCGGCAGAACCCCAGCCACGATTCGTTTCACCTACATACATAGAGCCATCGTGTCCCCAGTTCATACGGAGCACACCGGATTGAAAGCCTGAACGGAAATCAAAAGCAACACCTTGAAACTCTCCGTTTACTTTCTCCATCACCACACGCATCACTTTGCTTTGACCCTGATCGCCAACAAAGATCTGTCCTGCGAACGGACCAAATTTACCGGCTGTCTCATCGCGGATAATTTCGGAGTTAGATATACCGAGTACTCCGTGTGGCAGCCATACTGCCGGTATACGTGTTTCCGGAAACTGCTCCTTAAATTTGTAAAGTAAATTTGGATTTTTTTCGTCCGCTATATTTTCAGGCTTCACATGCTGCCCGTTCTTTTTTATTCTGCGCTCATCAATAGCAGCGAAGAACTGCTCCGATGTAAGCTTCACAGGAGAGTTGGGTAAATTTGTCCAGCGTAAACCGGCAGGGTGTCCTGTA
Source organism: uncultured Flammeovirgaceae bacterium (assembly GCA_946480685.1). The sequence goes on from CAMLLI010000059.1 coordinate 2,579, forward strand.
AAACTTCCCTTCGTTACGTGAAATATACCTCCCGATCCCATAAAGTCTCCCTGGTTGTCATCATAGAAAAATTCACCATCAATCATTCCAAGTCCGCAAGGTGAACGCATACCGGTAGCCCAAGGCTCCAGTGTACCATCCGGATGTATCTTCATCGTCCAGCCTCTCCACGGTCTGCGGCTTTCACCGCGCCACCATTCTTCATCACCAAACGCCACGTTACCGGTTACAAAGAAACTTCCATCCGGAGCGATCTTCGGTCCGAAAGAATATTCGTGATAGTGACCTGACAGTGGCCATGCATATACAGTCTCATATACATCTGCTTTGCCATCACCATTTGTGTCTACGAGTTTGGTAAGTTCACCACGCTGTGCAGCATAGAGTGCCTGGTCTTTATAGGCAAGTCCTAAAGGTTCATGTAATCCGGAAGCAAACAACGTATAGGTTGGTGCTCCACCTTCGGCTAGTGCTGCATTTTCAATAACCCATACATCACCTCTGCGGGTAGATACGGCAATTCGGCCATCGGGTAATGTAGCGACACCACCTACCTCAAGCAATACACCTTCGGGTGCCGGTATGGTAATGATCTTGTAGTAATCATCCTCCGTAGGAATTCTTTGTGCCTCTGCATATAGCGTGCTTACCAGTAAAGCAGCTGCTATGAAATATATCTTTATAAAGTTCTTCATGTCAATTCAATGCTTTATCGGTTACCAGATGATTGTATATTTTACATTGCTTCCGTCTACCGCTACTACCAATTCCTTCTTGCCATTTACATCGCGTATCGTAGCCGGTGCAGCCGTCTGTATATAGTATTGCTTATCATCGATCGCGTACGATCCGTTCGGATTTTTGGTAATGCTGGAACCTTCGGCAAGTTTATAGTACAACCCGGTTTTTGTGCCGCGGTTTTTTATAGCAACTTCATGTGTAATGCTTCGCGCATTATCGTCCGGATATACTTTGTCTTCTACATCGAGTCCCTGATAAGTATATTTAAATACAGGTCTGCGGGTTGCTTCTTCAATGGTATATCCTTTGGAACGGAACTCGCCATCTTTACCGGTTGTCGGGAACGCTTCATTGGCATTGGTGAGGAATGCGAGCGGTTGTCCTATAAATAAATATTGCACAGCACCCAGCGGACGGAACGATCCATCACCGCGATCGTGCCACATCGGAGTAGCATTTACAAATTCACCACGCCATACACAGGCAAGATTACCGGAGCCAAGATCATATACATAGTTAATCTTCGCAGGATCGCCCACGCCAATGGTATGTGTAAGTCGCTGACGTCTGTCTCTCTTGAAATCTATAAATGCGCGAAGTAATCTTGGTTCAGCACCTGCCGTGATCAATATAGGAGATGTCGGATCATCATCCGGAGGAAAAGAATTATAGGCATTTAATACTACCGGGTATGAGTTGGCAGTTTGCGCTGTGAAACCAAGACGTGGCGGCATCCACGAAGCAGTTTTAAAATTAGCGATCTCGAATGGATATGTACCGGCTTTGAGTGCAAGTGTAGCGCGCTGTCTTCCGCCACCGTCCGGACGTTGCTCATCGATCAGTCGCTGGTTGTTGATCGACAATGTTATACCACCGGTATAGCTGATGTCGAAGTAATACGTTTCATCTTCCGGTATACTTAGCTTGCCGGTATAAATAATACCATACATATTTTCATCATCGAGCACTTCTGCTGATAACTCAGGTGTTGCTCCAGACTTTACAGGCTTTAACGTAGCGAAATCATCAACTTCGCTGAAGGTTCCTTTGAATGCTTTATAGCTTACATCGCTTAGCGAAACTTTCGTTTCTTTCATAAGCTTGTAACGAACATTACGGAATGCAACCGGACCATGGTCACCCTGGATCATCAACGGGCCAGTAGCCTTCTCGTTGTTTTCAATCGGTCCGCCGGTAGGCAGTGGTACTTCTACGTTGTCGTGAATCTTAACGCCGTTCAGCTCAACGGAAACAAAACGCGCGTTGGCAATTTTCTTTCCGGATGCATCGAATTTGGGAGCGCGAAAAGATATACTCATCTTTTGCCAGAGGCCTGGTGCTTTTGCAGAATTCGTCAGCGGAGCTTTGCCCATGTATATTTTAGAAGGTTCACTTTCCCAGTTACGGTATATACCGCCTATATCGGAGAACGATGGGCTCTTTACTCCCCAGCTGTCGAGCAACTGAACTTCGTAGCGGCCTTGCAGGTAAATGCCGGAGTTAGATCCCTTCGGCAACATTACTTCAAGTTCAAGTTCTATATCACCATGTTCAAATGCAGAAACGAGGTTATCTTTTTTCGATTCATCATTCATGTTCAGCAGCATCCCGGTGCCCGCTGTAAAAGTTACAGCCTGCGGAGTTTTAGGAGCTGCTTCTTCTTTTGATTTCTTTTTTTTCTTTCCGGTTTCAACAGGAGCTTTTTCAGGTTCATGGTGAATGTCGATGGTTGGGTCGATCGTAACATCACCGACAATCTGCCAGTTGCCTGCTTGTGGCTTAAAGGCAGACATGTCTTGCAGGGACAGGTTTTTCATAGGAGTATCCTGGGCATACGCTGCGGACACACTGATCATGGCTATAACAACCATGAGGATTTTTCTATGCATTTGCATCTGGATTATTATGGGTTAAAGAAGAATTCGAATTTCAAAGTAATCATTGGTTTCACAAAGTTCTTTTACAAGAAGTATGTGAGTTACTGTTGCACCGGTTTTTTCAGGTAATGAAGACACACTCCGAGTAAGGCACCCTTAACATTACCCTAAACTTTTTCAATATTTTTAATTGATCCCGTGGCTTTCGTGTATTTTTTTCAATCTGCGGAAGTAGCTTTACTTTTGAGTTTATAAACGTGTCTTATGAGTCTTTTGGAAAGAATAAAATCACTTTCGCAGGCGTACAGTGATCAGGTGGTGGAGTATCGCAGGTATCTACATGCAAATCCTGAATTGTCTTATCAGGAATTTAATACCGTGAAGTATGTTGATGAAAAACTCCGGTCGTTCGGAATAAATAAAATTGAAAGTCTTGCTACTACGGGACTGGTTGCCGAAGTGAAAGGCAAAAATCCGGATAAGAAAACCATCGCACTGCGTGCCGATATGGATGCACTGCCCATTGTTGAAGCGAACAATGTTCCCTATAAATCCAAGAATGAAGGTGTGATGCATGCCTGCGGACATGATGTACATACATCGTCACTGCTGGGTACAGCCAAAATTCTGAATGAAGTAAAAGATCAGTTCGAAGGTACCGTTCGTTTTTTATTTCAGCCGGGTGAAGAAAAAAATCCGGGAGGAGCATCGTATATGATTAAAGATGGTGCACTCGAAAATCCACGACCTGCAGGTATCATTGGCCAGCACGTTTTTCCGTTGTTGCCGGCCGGTAAAATTGGTTTTCGCGAAGGCATGTATATGGCGAGTGCCGATGAAATTTACCTGCGCGTAATAGGTAAAGGCGGTCACGGTGCTGCACCTGATCTGGCGATTGATCCGATCGTTATCGCATCGCATATCATTATAGCTTTGCAACAGATCATCAGTCGTAATGCGAGTCCGAAGCAACCAACGGTGTTAACGTTTGGTAACATCATTGGTAAAGGTGCTACGAATATTATACCGGATGAAGTAAATATAGCCGGAACATTTCGCGCCATGAATGAAGTGTGGCGCGAGTCCGGCCTTGAGAAAATAAAGAAGATGGCCGAAAGTATAGCTGAAGGCATGGGAGGCCGTTGTGAAGTAGATATATCACGCGGATATCCTTATCTTGAGAATAATCCGGAGCTAACCCGAAGACTGAAGCTGGCGGCAGAAGAGTATGTTGGTAAGGAAAATGTATACGATATTGATATAACGCTGGGCGCTGAAGATTTTGCTTACTACTCGCAGATTATACCGGCATCGTTCTATCGTTTAGGTACCAGCAATGTGGAGAAGGGAATCAAATCGTATGTGCATACACCTACATTTGATATTGACGAGGATGCGTTGAAGATCGGCCCCGGACTAATGGCCTGGATGGCGGTGAAGGAGCTGGAGCTGGTATAGTATATACATTCGAAGGAACACCAATTATTATTTATATCCATGGATCTACTTACACCCGGTATAGGACTTATCCTCTGGCTGATCATTTTGTTTATGATGGTGCCGGTATTGATATTAACACTCGTGCACCTGATGAGACGCAGAATACCGGTGTCGGATAAAGCTTTGTGGATTTTACTGATCGTATGTCTGCCATTGATAGGCATACTGGTATACTTCATAACGTACTATATCACCCCTAGACTTGATCGTCAATAGGTGTATACCGGCTTCTATGTTAAGCCTGTGTTAAAAATATTATAGAACTATTCTTGTTACATAACCTGGTTTATCTTTACGCTCATAGTTGACATTTGGAAACAGCACCACTCACGGATCAGAATCAAAACAAAAAAATCTGGAGCAATCTCCGGATTATCCTCTATATACTCGGAGCGCTGCTGCTGTTTCTTTTAGCACTCGATCTGCTCGTGTCATCATCGCAGCATTTGGGCGGAAGCGTAGCTGAAACCATTCTGCTCGCCACGTCTAATCCATTTGCCGGTTTGTTTATTGGCCTGCTCATTACGGCCATGTTGCAAAGCAGCTCTACCACGTCATCGCTGGTGGTTGCTTTTGTGGCATCAGGTGCGATTACGCTGGAGAGTGCTATACCCATTATTATGGGTGCCAATGTAGGTACTACTATTACGGGTATGATTGTATCGTTAGGCTTCATCAGTCGTAAAAAAGAATTCAGACGAGCGGTGGCAGCCGGATCGTATCACGTGTTCTTCAACCTGCTTACGGTTTTTGTATTGTTTCCGCTGGAGTATTACTATAGCTTTCTTTCGTCCATATCATTTCGCATAGCACAGGTATTTTTTAAACCCTCTGCAGTTGCTATACCACAGGAGACAACACATTCATCGTTCGGTTTTTCGTTCGTTACGGATTTCCTTCAGCATATTATACCGAACGCATTTATATTGGTGGTGTTGGCGCTGGTAATGTTGTTCGGATCGATATTGATGTTCAGAAGACTGATCTCGGATCTGCTCAAAGCAAAATCTCCGGAAGTCTTCAGTCGCTTTTTCTTTAAAAATCAGATCAAATCTTTTTCGTGGGGTTTACTTACCACGGCAGCGATACGCTCCAGCACTATTACTACGTCTGTTGTTGTACCGATCGTTGCCAAGCGCATCACCAGTCTTAAACAAGCGGCACCATTTATTATGGGCGCGAATGTGGGCACTACCATTACAGCATTTATAGCGGCAACACTCAATGCCAACACTGCGAGTGCCATCAGTATAGCTATTGCTCACTTCTTGTTCAACCTCATCGGTGTAATGCTGTTCTTCCCTATACCGGTGCTGCGCAGACTTCCCATTGAACTCGCCAGTGGTTTGGGTAAACTCACACTTCAATACAGGCTCATCGGGTTTTTGTTTCTGCTCCTCACATATTTCTTCATTCCGTTCTCGCTGATTTACTTTAACCAGGATTCCATTCGCACCTATAGACTTACCTATGAGAACCGAAGTGTTGAAGAAGTGAACCACTATCGCATAGTGGCGCGCATCAACAAGCGCAAGCAAAGTGGTGAGTGGTCGCAGTTTCAGGGACAGGAGCCGTTGACGAATGAAGAGCCTTCATTGATCTACCCGGTATCCGTAAAGAATACCACGTTGTTTGTAGGCGATAAAATGTTTTTGTTAGACCGCCCCGGTTTCTGCTGGGACGGTGCCGATGCAAAAGGCCGCTATAAAGCATGTATTGATCAGATAGTGAAGAAGATGGAGTTTGCTTCTCACACGTTCGACTCGGTATATGTGTGCCATGTAAAATACCCGGAGTCTGCAGACTCCACTACCCTTCGCTACTATATCAGCGCCCCGCTGAAGCTGATGCTGCAACGCCAAACCGTAAAACACGACACGGTGCTTGTAAACACCGAAAAGCTCGTGAAGTTCGAAGAACAGTAGCAACCTAAAGTCCGATCTTCTGTCTATATTGCGTGGACTCATTTTTTACGCTAAAGGAATATGATTAAGGACTCGGTGTTAAAGTTTTTGAAACTCGATAACCTGATTCAGAATCTCACAGGCTATGTAGAGACGAAGGTTGAGTTGATGAAGCTTGAGATAAAGGAAGACTTAGCGAAGGGCCTCTCGCGGGTAGCGGTATTTATTGTAGTAGCATTTACCTTTGTACTGTTTATTGTTTTCTTCAGCGTTGCCCTTGCCTTTAAACTCAGTGAATCGATGGGCACATTCGGAGGCTTCGCGGTTATTGCAGCATTCTATCTGCTGTTGGCAATTGTTACGTTCTTATCGCGCGGAACAATTTTTAACAAACTGGAAAAAGAGCTTGGTGAAATAATGACAAAAAAGAAAAAGTAATACTATGGAATTACTCGAGACGAACGATATGAAGAGCGAGTTGCTGAAGAAGTCAGCAAAACATCGCGAGCAAATTGAAGACGAAGTAAAGTTAATTTCGGAGCGTACACAGAAAGCCGTTACAAACGCGCTGATCATAGGAGGTTCACTTGCTGCTACGTATTTCCTGGTGCGTGCATTAGCAGGTGGCTCAAAGAAGAAGAAATCGAAACGTAAAGTAAAAATTGTACACGCTGCCGCTGCTGCACCGGAGCGTTTAGTAGAAGCCGAAGTTGTTGCCGAGCCTTCAACTCCCGGTATAGTATCGCAGATTGGTACGGTGCTGGCGAGCCAGGCAGTAACGCTGCTACTAAATATTGCCAAAGAGAAGTTAGCGGAATACCTGCAGGAAAAAGCCGAAGAGAAGACCGAAACCAAAGCATGAACATTATTCAGTCACTGCGCACCAGCAAGCAATCGGGTAAGAAATCCATTGCTATACTGATTGATCCGGATAAGGTTGAGGAACCTGCTAACCTCAATCAACTGATCAACCTGGCCAGTGAAAATTGCGTGGATTATTTCCTGGTAGGAGGAAGCCTCGTCACTACTACAAACTTATCGGATGTAGTCAAGCAGATCAAGCAGAACGTTACGATACCGGTTATACTCTTCCCCGGTAATTCCATGCAGATCGATTCGTCTGCCGATGGTATATTATTCCTTTCCCTCATCTCCGGAAGAAACCCCGAGTTACTGATCGGACAACATGTTATTGCTGCTCCGGTAATTCGCAATACCAAGCTTGAAGTTATACCTACCGGCTATATGCTGATAAATTCGGGTCGCACTACATCCGTAGCCTATATCAGCAACACGATGCCTATACCCGATGATAAATATTCACTGGCTGCCTGCACGGCCATGGCTGGCGAAATGCTAGGATTGCAAGCTATATATCTGGATGCCGGCAGTGGTGCTGAAAAGGAAATCAGCGCGCGCATGATTGCTGCTGTACGCAAAGCCGTTAACGTACCGCTTATTGTAGGCGGAGGTATCAACACAACACAAAAAGCATTGAAAGCGTTGGAAGCCGGTGCCGATATGATCGTAATTGGAAATGCACTCGAGAAAGATCCTGAACTACTCATTGAAATTGCCGACAAGGTATATGAGTGGAACCAAAGTGCTGCCGGTAAATAAAGACAAATAAAAAAGGTGCTCCGTTTCGCGAAGCACCTTCTTCATTTATATATATAGTTGATTACGATACCAGTTCAACACTGCGTTTGATAAAGTTGGTAAGGTCTGCACCTGTTAGCATGTTCTGAGAGAGCAGCGCAAGGTCATACGCCTGCTTGGCAAGTTTTGCTTTTGCTTCATCGCCATCTGCTTTCAGAATTTTTTGTGTGATCGGGTGATTACCGTTCACGGCTACATTATAGTTATCAGGCATAGCTCCCATAAAAGCATAGCCACCACCGCCACCGGTCTTCGCCATGTCTTTCATTCTGCGCATGAACTCGCTCATGGTAACAACAACTGGTAAATCATTTGGTGACATTGGCTCAACGGATACTGTGAAGTTCTTGTTGTTGATTGCCTTGTCGAAGACAGACTTAACCTGTTCTATTTCTTCTGTGCTCAATACACTTTCGATCTTTTCATCTTTGTCTACAAGTTTGTCGGCTGTTTCGCTGTCGACACGCTTCAGTTGTACTTTCTCCAGTTTTTGCTCAAGTGTATTGATGAAGTGACTATCCAGTACGCCATCAAGTAACAATACATCGTACGCTTTATTTTTTGCTCCCTGTATAAAGCTGTCTTGCTTACCGGCATCGGAAGCGTATATATATACCAGGTTGCTGTCTTTGTCGGTCTGGTTCGGCTTCACCTTTTCTTTATACTCTTCAAAGGTGAAATACTGCTTGTCTATATTCTTGAACAATGCGAAGTCTTTTGCTTTTTCATAGAACTTATCATCGCTGATCA
>CAMLLI010000060.1 GCA_946480685.1 uncultured Flammeovirgaceae bacterium
ACAGCAGAGCGTGCAACGTATGGCCTATGCACATTTACGAGTGTACGAACCAACGAAACTGCACGTCTGAACAAGCAAAACATTTTGTCGCAAACCGCCTCCCTTAATGTCGTTTTTACCCAACCTTGTGCCGGGTTATTGTACTATGTTTGTATTGTTAAACGAACACAACAATAGTAAACCCTAAAACAACTTATATTATGGAAACAACAACTAAAGCTGCCATCACCGTTGAAGCAACGATTAAAGCTCCTGTAGAAAAAGTATGGACGATGTGGTCAGAACCCAATCATATTATGCAGTGGTGCCAGGCTTCTGAAGATTGGCATGCTCCGTATGCAGACAACGATCTGCGTACAGATGGTAAATTTAAAACAACAATGGCAGCGAAAGATGGTAGCTTCAGTTTCGACTTTGAAGGTGTATATAGCAACGTACAGACTCATAAACTAATAGAGTACGCCATGGCTGACGGAAGAAAAGTAAAAATCACTTTTTCTTCAAATGGCAATGAGACAAAAGTATCAGAGACATTCGATCCGGAAGATACCAACCCGGTTGAAATGCAACGTGGCGGCTGGCAGGCTATTCTTGATAACTTCAAGACTTACGTTGAGACTAACGTATAATTCTGCCATCTGTAAATTTTATTAATGACTGTTTCGAAGAAAAATCTTCGCGTCTGTAAAAAAGGACATCAATACTATAAAAGCAGTGATTGCCCAACCTGCCCGGTTTGCGAAGAACAACGCAAACCGGTAGCAGGTTTTGCTGCGTTACTCGCTGCACCTGCCAGACGCGCATTGGAAAATGCTGGTATTAAAACGCTCCGACAACTTGCACAAAAAAGTGAGGCGGATATACTAAAGCTGCATGGAATGGGACCATCCTCTATACCCAAGCTGCGCGCAGCTCTGCAGGCTGAAGGACTTTCGTTCGGTAATAAATAACATTGGCAGAAAGCCATATACTATATTTCCTTTTCGTAGAGTTTGAGTCCGCGTTGCAATCGGTTAATTGATTTAGCCATGCGATCAATCTTTGTCTCTTCTTTTTTCGCAGAGTATATATACTCAATGTAGAACTTCTGCTCGCTTTCAGAAAGCGAATTGAAATAGCTCAGAGCCTGCGGTTCATCGCGTAAACAGAGCAGCATTTCTTCAGGCACCTCCAGGGGTTCGTTATCCGGATAAAGAATAATATGTACTTTATCGCCAACATCTTTCTTGATCTTCTTTCTGATTTCCGCTTTTACCGGCAAAAATAATTTACCATTGCCCATTGGCATCAGGTGGTACTTTCGTATTTCGTAGCCATCAATCGTACCGCGTACTTTCACCCAACCGAAATGAGCATGTTTATCCTGCGGAATTTCCGGTATGCGCGCAAATGTCCAACCGCCCTTGCCGTCAAATCTTTCGAGTATATATTTCTTGTTGATGAGCGGTTTCATGAATAATCAAAAATACAAATATATCCATTGCCATGGCGATTAACCCAGGCAATGGATATTGATAGTGGCAAGAAAAATTACCGGCTAACCTTTGGGCATTTTTGCCATGTCCATATATAGTACATTCCAGCGATGACCATCGGGATCAGAAAATCCGAATGCATACATCCATCCCTGACTTTCTCCGGGTTGTGCAAAAACTTTTCCTCCGGCTGCAGTTACTTTCCCGGCCAGCTCATCTACTTCCTGCCGACTTTCCGCATCAAACGAAAGTAAAACTTCTGTGCTTTTACCGGTGTCGGCAATTGCATGGTTAGTGAATTTTTGAAAGAGTGATTCTTCAAAAAGCATCATTACTATGTTCTTGCTGCCAATCAGGAAACTCGCAGAGCTGTCGGAAGCCGGAGCGTTTTTGTTAACGGTAAATCCGATCGCTGTAAAAAATTCTTTTGATCTTTTTACGTCTTTAACCGGAAGATTGATCCACAGTTCTTTTGTCATCGCATTTAAAGTTTTGAAGTTACTTTGATCTATACTATATATTAGTTTTCAAGCAGTGCATCAAGTCGTTCAAAACCTTCACGCACACCGTGCTCCATTCCTGACTGAACCATGCCGTCACGATCGGTTACAGATCTGAATACAGATTGCATCGTCACCCGTGTTCGGTTACCTGGCAATGCTTCGAACAAAGCTATATCCAGACTAACGTGACCGCGCTCGGGTAATCCCTCAAACTCAAAAGTCTGGATGATGCGTTCCGGAGCATGCACTTCATGTACAGCACCATTAAATACATATTTACCATTGGCGTCAGAATGTGTATACCGGTATGAGCCACCTGTACGGATATCATACTTCTCAATTTCCATCTTAAGACCATTTGGACCGAGCCACTGCGAAACCAGTTTAGGATCGGTAAATGCTTTGAATACATTTTCGCGTGGCGCATCAAATTCGCGATAGATGAACAGCTCTTGTTTGCCTGGCTCGGCAACTACCTTGAGTGCATTTTTAGTTGTTGTTGTCATTTTTTTGTTTTTTTAGTTGGTTTCATTTTTCGTAACACGATGTCAAGTTTATCGAAGTGATGTTCCCATCGCTTATGAAATGGCTTCAGCCAGTCCGATACTACTTCGAGCTTCTGCGGTTGTAACTCGCAATACCGTTCACGTCCCTGTTCGCGAATAATGATGAGGCCACACTCCGTAAGTATCTTGATGTGTTGAGATATAGCGGGGCGGCTTACATCAAATTGTTCTGCTATAGCATTCAGGTTTAGCGATTGGCGTGCGATCAGATTCAGAATGTCTCTGCGTGTCGGATCGGCTATTGCCTGGAATACATCTCTTCGTGCCTGGATCGTCATATATAGGTAAGTGTTTGCTTACGGATAAATGCGTAAGCGTTTGCTTACACTACAAACATACGGCAAGGAGACAGGCGACTGTGAGGGCTCAAGGCGACAGAATGCAGGTTATTTGCGACAAAAAAAGACGTCACTACATCTCCGAGGCATGCCGGGCTCCAAGACAGAAAATCAACTATATAGTATAGTAATTATAGCGATGATGTGTGAAGAAAGTACTAATTGATCACGATGTTATATTTATATAGCAGGCCAACAACATCCGGTAACGAAAACTTTGCTTTCGCTAAATGATTCAGTTCCGGATCAATTCTATAGTTATAGGCTGTCCTGAAATCCGCACCATCCAGTTTTGTATTTTCAAATGTGGCACCTTGCAGATCGCAATGATCGAAGCTCGCGTTAACGAGTTCTGCTTCTATTAGTTCAACATCGTGAAGTTTACATGCTTTAAACAACGTACTCTTGATCTTGAGTTTATAGAACGATGAAAAATTGAGTATACATTCTTCAAACGAAAACGACAAAAGCATTTTATGACATTCATCGAAGCGCAATCCCATAAGTTTGCAATTCTTGAAGCGAATATCACGGAACGAAGTATTGCGCAGTTTTGCCATGCTTAGATCACATGCCTCGAACCGGCATTCCGAAAAAAGTATCTCCGATAAATCTGATCCCGAAAACAGGCAATTTCGAAATGTACAGTTGTCGTACTCTGCTTTCTTCAGACCGGTTTCTGTAAAATCAGTTCCGTCAAACGTTTCATTTTCAATGGTGGGACGAATCATGGAATAATATATATAGTTTGGGTTTTGTAAGCGATGCGGCCAAATATAAAGCAGTAACCGTTTGTAATGAATAACCCGGGTTGAGAAAAAAGTGAATTTATTACACACAAAAGTAGCCGCTGCAATACCCCGACAGACTTCTGTTTTCGGAAATTGAAATTACTTAGATATTAAGTAAAATGCCTTTATATTCGAGGCCTTTAACATTTACATAACTCATTACTTTACCTAAATCCTGCTTAATGAATATTAAGGGCCGTCTTATCGTGATGAACTTCATGGAGTTCTTCGTTTGGGGTGCGTGGTTGATCTCTATGGGAGGTTACATGATCGTTACATTGAAATTTGAGGGTTCGCAAGTTGGAGATGTCTATGCCACGATGGGCCTTGCTTCTTGCTTTACACCGTTTATAGCTGGGTTTATTGCAGACCGTTGGATAAATGCCGAGCGCCTTCTTGGTATTTGTCACATACTGGGTGCCTTTACATTATTCTATGCTGCACAAATTACCGACTATGAATCTTTGTTCAATGTCATGCTGGTGAACTCGATGTTCTACATGCCAACCATCGCTCTTAATAATTCCGTATCGTATGCTGTTCTGGAACAAAACAAAATTGATGTTGTAAAATATTTTCCTCCCATTCGCGTGTGGGGTACGGTTGGTTTTGTTGTTGCCATGTGGGTAATAGACTTTGGCAAATGGTCGCTGAGTCCCATGCAGTTGTATGTGAGCTCTGCCGCAGGGCTGGTGTTAGGGCTTTATGCTTTTACATTACCAGCGTGTCCTCCGGCAAGGGTAAAGAAAGCAACGTCATTTTTATCAGATGCCGCAAAAATACTTACGAGGCCGCGGCTTGTTGTGTTTTTCATTTTCGCTATGTTTCTCGGAGCAGCATTGCAGGTGACCAATACATTCGGAGAAGTTTTTATCCATTCATTCGCTGATGATTACCCTGATTCTTTCGCGGTGCGTCACCCGAGTATACTTATGTCTATTTCACAAATCTCAGAAACTTTATTTATCCTCACAATTCCATTTTTCCTGCAGCGGTTTGGCATTAAGAAAGTAATGCTGATGAGCATTATTGCGTGGGTATTGCGTTTCGGATTATTTGGAATAGGAAATCCTGGTGATGGATTTATACTGCTGATTCTTTCTATGATTATTTACGGCATGGCATTCGACTTCTTTAATATATCCGGATCATTGTTTGTGCGCAATGAAACCGATGAATCAATAGTTTCGAGTGCTCAAGGTCTATTTATGTTTATGACGAACGGACTTGGTGCTGTGATGGGAGGACGACTTAGCGGTAGGGTTGTTGATTACTTTACAGTAGAAGGCGTGCGCGACTGGCAGAGTATATGGTTTGTTTTTGCCGGCTATACATTAGTGTTAGGTATTCTCTTCCCGTTCATATTTAAATACAAGCACAATTCCGCTAATGAGATTACGGATAGGGCGAGAGTTGCATAGACCAATGACATTCTATAATGCAGAAGCCGGCTAACCTGCCGGCTTTTTTGTTTCTACTGATTTATGATTCAGTTGTTGCGGACAACCACCGCTTTACTATTTTCGTCAGCACAGCTTTTTTGCCAGCCACTTCTTCTATAGTTTGAATTTTTACTACCGCCCTATCGTGCGCGAGCCATTCAAGCATACCGGTGGTGTCTTCAAATAACGGTTCTTTACTCTTGCCGTCTTTTACTTTTGCTCCGCGATGGAAGATTAATAGTATACGATCGTTTTTGCTCAGGTTGAATGTGATACGGTCGTCACCATTGAAACAGAAGCTGGGTGCATTCCATTTGATGTGCTCGGTAATTCTCTTATCTGCGCCAAGTATTATTTCCCGAATTTCCTCCACCGCTTTTTTCAAAGGGTGTTTGCTGGTCTGTATAAATTCTTTCACCTGTTCTGTGCCCGATGGTGCCTGAGCTTTTTTGCGAGGGGTCGTTGTTTTTGCCATGATTATCTAAATATAGCGCAAGCACTGAAATTTGTGCTAACCGCTTATAATTTTGCCTACAGCTTCATTTCTTCGCTTTCTTTCCGCCAGCAAGTCTATATATACATTAAAGGCGTGTTTCATTACGGATTCATCTTCGGGCTCGATCTGTTGGCTATACTTCTCCAGCAGGTTGAAGTAAAAGTCATAAGTTTCATTTTCTTCATCCGTGAAGCCGGTATAGGCCAGCACGATCGTGCTGAAGTCGGGTTGAAAGTAGCTGTCGTCCAGACCGATTTCGCGAAGACCGTTAAAGAATCTTCGGCTCTTCAGTTCTTCCTTCAAAAGGTATAGAATAAGATCCTTCTGGGCTGGTAGCTTCACCAACGGGTATTGTAGGGATTTCAGTTTCATATATGTTGAATGTTAAATGAAAAATCTATGCCGTTATATATTTAACTCAATTTTAATCCATTTTAAATTAATAATAAAACAATTTGGAACATTAATAGTCCATTTTGGACAATAAAAGCACTCAAACCATTCATTTCGAGCGATTTATATTTGCCACAGATCATCTTTCGATATGGCTAAAAAAACAAAGAAGGCTTACAATAGAGTAAAATCAATTCTGGCAGATGAGGGTAAGTCAAATAAAGAATTAGCTGAAATGCTTAAAGTATCCGAGCAAACTGTTTCAAGATGGTGTACGAATTCAAGACAGCCAACAATTGAGATGTTGTATGAAATAGCCAAAGTATTGAAAAGAGATGTTAGAGATTTTTTAGTACCTCAAAAGTAAGGCATCAGGTATTTTAGCACTCCCAAATTACGACACATGCACGAAGCGCTACGACTATATATCAATAGATATACCTCTTCTGAAATCTCTGATACTGACTTTGAGAAGGTTAAGGAAGCGTTCACACCGAGGCACTATCTCAAGCGACAGTTCTTTTTGCAGGCAGGGGATGTGTGCCGGTATACGGCCTTCATTGTAAAGGGTGCCATGCGGCAGTACTCTGTTATTAACGGTGTGGAGAATATTGTGTCGCTGGGTATTGAAAACTGGTGGATGTCTGACCGTGAAAGTTATTCTATGTTGACACCGTCACAGTTCAACATTGATGCTGTTGAGGATTGTGATGTGCTGGTGGTAGGCTATGAAAAAATGCTGCCCCTTGCAGAGTCTATACCGCTCATCGCGCGCATGATAACGATGATGGATCAACGCCACTCCATCGCCATGCAAAAACGTATTCACAATGCCATCAGCATGACGGCCGAAGATCGCTTCCTTGATCTTATGAAAACCAATCCCATATTTCTTCAACGCTTTCCGCAGAATATGATTGCGTCTTATTTGGGTATAACACCTGAGTCGCTCAGTCGCATCCGGAAGAAGCTGGCTACTAAATAATTGTTTCCCGTCCCGATAACTACCGGGACGGATTAACGCAGAATAAATACATAAACAAAAAACACAAACCAACGGCCTCACTTCCATCTATACCTATAGATCAAATCGCAGCCACACCCAACATAAACACATACACACGTAAACACATAAACACGTCTCTTAACAAATGTCAATCGTGCTTCTTACCAATTGATATTTAATGCGCGCGGCTTCCTGTTGATGTTTGTATCATGAAAACAACACAACAACGATCTGTTAAAGGAAGCTATAGTGGCATGAATTCGAAAGTGGGAGACTTTTTGGTGAACCGTTTACTTCCCGGTTCAACTGTTCATGCTATCGGTCCATTTGTATTTCTGGATCATTTATACCCAACGGAACAAAAGGCAAAAACACCTACCCTGCCTTCCGGACAGTTTGCGCATCCGCACCGGGGCATTGCTACATTCTCCTATATATTCAGTGGCGCACTGGAACATTTTGATAGTCACGGTGGCCATGGTATAGTTGAAGCTGGAGGTGCACAGTGGATGAAAGCTGGTAATGGCGTTGTACATGATGAACACAACAGTCCGGAGTTTCAGCAAACAGGGGGTACACTTCACTCATTACAATTCTGGATCAATCTGCCTGCAAAAAATAAAGCCGAAGCCCCGGATTACCTGGCGTTACATCGCAGTGATATTCCGGAGATTGAGTTGCCTGATCATGCGGGTACCCTTCGCGTTGTAATTGGTAACATCGGAGAAAAGCAGTCGCCTGTGCAGACCTATAGCGCGCAATTTTTATATCACGTTATTCTTCAACCAAAATCAAAATTTACACTTGCTGTTCCTGCAGAACAAGAAGCAGCAGCATTCATTCCGTTGAGGGAAGCAACAATCAATGGAAGCGATTTCGGCAATAGTGAATTAGTATACTTCCGAACAGAAGAAGGCGAAATAGAACTCTATAACAAGAGTACATCCGCAATAGATATTATACTCTTTGGAGGCGAACGGTATGCAGAGCCGATTGTTGCTGAAGGTCCGTTTGTTATGAATAGTCGCAATGAAATCGCCCAGGCTTACAAAGATTTCTTTGATGGTAAATATGGTGAAATCGACTATGAACAATTAAGCGGTAAGGCGTAGGCACCTGCAGACTTAACAAATGTCAATCCCCTTTCTTATCCTTTATCATTTAGAAATAAGCGGGAGTAAGACAATTTTGAATCATCAATAACAACACGAATTAAAAACATTCAAACAAGTAATTATTATGCAAACGACTAAATGGACAATCGATCCTGCGCACTCTGAAATTCAATTCAAAGTAAAGCATCTTGTTATCAGCACCGTTACCGGAAGCTTCACTCAATTTACAGCGACTGTAGATGCTCCGGAAAATTTTGATGCTGCGAAGATTGCTTTTGAAGCAGACATCAACTCGATCAACACAAACAATGAACAACGCGATGGACACTTGAAAGGCGCTGATTTCTTTGACGCTGAAAAATTTCCGAAGCTGTCATTCTCGTCCGTAAACTTTACCAAGGATGGCGGCAGCTATACGTTGGAAGGTGATCTTACTATAAAAGGTGTATCACGCAGAGTACAACTCGCTGTTGAGCACAATGGCGTAGCGAAAGATCCATGGGGTAATATAAGAGCCGGTTTTGAATTGGCTGGAAAAATCAGTCGCAAGGATTTTGGTTTGACATGGAATGCGTTGACCGAAACCGGTGGAGCTGTAGTAAGTGACGAAGTAAAATTGATAGCGAGTATACAACTTCTGAAACAGTAGTTTCCATCAAAGTATATATGAAACCGGATTTATAGGTGCAGGGCTATCAGTAAAGCCTTTATTTCGCATACGCTTAATCCGCAGAAATTATAATACGTTGCAACAACAAAGGATATATAGTTCCTTCGATTTACGAGGAAGTATATATCCTTTTTAAATTTAACATCGAAAAAGAAATGAATTGCGGCATAAAGGTGCTAACTTAGAAACACCTGACCGGCTGCGCTGCGCAATAGATACTCAAAAATCACCCACTCTAAACTTTTACTGCTATGGAAAAGACCAGCTTCAAAACGGTAGTATTCATCACGGGCGCGTTTGTAAGTCATCATGGTTGGGACAACTGGAAGGTATATTTTGAACAAAAGGGTTATCGGGTAATTCTTCCATCATGGCCTGGCAAGGAAGCATCGGCAAGTGAATTACGAAATGAGACAGATTCGAAGATTGCTTCTGTACGATTGGCTGAAGTTATCGAGCATTACATCGGCATTGTACAGGAACTACCGGAGAAACCGATCCTGGTCGGTCATTCGTTGGGTGGACTTATCACACAGATACTATTGGAGCGGGGTTATGCTTCTGCGGGTATAGCGATTGACTCTGTTGCTCCGCAAGGTGTTATTCCTACGCAGCTTAGTTTCTATAAATCTACCTGGAAAGCATTGGGCTTTCTTACCTCTACGCGCAGGCCTTACCTGATGTCATTCGAAGACTGGCAGTATGCCTTCACCAATGGTATGTCGCTGGACGAACAGCGCGCTGCGTACGATGCCTATACTATACCGGAATCCAAACTGGCTCTGCGCGATGGACTCACCAGTGTTGCTAAAGTTGATTTCAATAAAACAAGAGGACCGCTGCTGTTAATTGCAGGCGAAGTAGATCATACTATACCGCCGGCTTTAAACATAGCGAACTATAATCGCTATAAACACAATGCTTCTATTACGGATTTTAAATTATTTGAAGGCCGCAATCATTTTATTTTCGGACAGACCGGATGGGAGGAAGTAGCAGAATATACCTTGAACTGGATTGAAACTGTTTACGAAGCCGTTCCGGAAGAGTTTGAAAATTTATTCACCTAGGCAATATACTAGTACAAGAACTATATATATAAGAAAAGGCCGCTCATATGCGGCCTTTCCTGTATCTATAAATGTCCGATAAATTAATCCTGAGTTTTACTCTTGAGCAGAACCAGTTGACCGTGGTGATAGCTCATGTGCGTAGTGCGACTGATGAGAACGTTGAGTTTATTTCGGTGAGGCTCTTTAGCGAAATCTTCCGGTGATACTGCTTCGTGGCGTGTAAGCCAGGCTTCCAGATCCAGCTTACTATAATGTTGCTGTAGACGTTCATTTACTTCCTTCCAATACTTTTTTAATTCAGAAACGGGAGGAAAAGTATGACCTGCGTTATCAGGACTTTTTACGAAAATCTGCTCCAGTTCTTTCGGGTATAGCCTGGTACCAAAACCAAGCAGCGGCAACAGCGCATCGTGTACGGCAACCAAATGACCCAGTATATATATACCTGTATTTTTACCGGGAGCTATCTCTTTCTGAAGATCGCTCTCTGACAGACTTGCTACCAGGTCTGTTATTCTGGTTACCTGGGTTGTCCATGAATTAAGGAGAACTTTTACAGCCATACCTTCGGCTGTCGGGTGGTTAAGAGTTTCCATTTTATAATATGTTTTGGGTTTCTTCGGGGGCAAACAGAAGCAAAGGCAAAAACTCGCTTTGCTATTCTGCATGAGTTTCATACAAAGATCAGCGAAGCATAGTTCCGTGTAATCGAAAAATTAATCGTGATATATCAACACGCAGAACACCGGGCGGCATTCTTACATCTCAGGAGATTATGTGTAAAAAAGATGTTACGGCTGAAGTTTTAGGCCAATCACTAGTATATCATCGGTTTGTTCACGGTCGCCTTTCCACTCTTCTATAGTTCTTTGCAGAATGTTCATCTGCTCAGCCATAGGCTGCTGATGAATGTCGAGTAGAAGTTTGTGTAACCGTTTTGACAGGAATTTTCCGTTTTCCTTTCCTCCAAACTGATCTTTATAGCCATCCGAGAACAGGTATACAACGGTAGGTCTATCTATTTTTACCTCGTGCTTTTTGAAAAGGAAAGCCTGTTTATTTTTAACGCCACCTATAGAATGGACATCGCCTTTGATCTGAACAAGGTTTCCATCCTGAATA
>CAMLLI010000061.1 GCA_946480685.1 uncultured Flammeovirgaceae bacterium
GATCCATTTATACACAAGCTGCTCAAGGCCGGCAACAGCGATTACCTGGCACGCAAGTGGGCTATCAGCGGACATAAATTTCTGGTAGGTATAATTCCGCTATACAAGCGATACCCGATCACCAACGATTACCTCAGCACCGAGTGGAACACGCGCATCTTTCCGGCCCGCAGTATATTTATACTTGAAGCCAGCGCAACGGTAGGTATACCGGTTTGTATCAAAGAGAACTGTCCGTTTAAAGTAAGTATACTCAACGAGCGATTGTTGTTTCCCGAGCGCGCAACCGCTGCTGTACTATTAATCGCCATCGGACTTATCCTGATAACAATATGGGTATATAAACAGATACGCGCTATAAAATATCCGGAAGTTGGTTTTGTACTGCTGTATCTCTTCCTGCTCGGCCTGCGCACCGCGATGATCGAATTGAATTCTCCAGCAGGCTTTATATCATCCGATCTTTTCAATCCGCAGATATTCGCATCCTCATCACTAAATGCTTCGCTGGCCGATCTCGTGCTGAATGAAATAGCGGTGCTCTTGCTCTGCTTCTATATATTCAGGCACTACATCCGCTTCAGGGGATTGTTGTGGCTGATGCACCATCGTCTATGGTCGTGGCCGGCATCTATTGTGCTTGCCGTATGTATATTCTTTGCTGCGTTGTTCCCGTTTGTTGTTATCCAGACATTAGCCAACAACTCCATCATTGTTTTGGATATAGCGGAGTCACTGGAGGTTAATGTGCTGCGCATGGTGGCGCTGGCTGCCATTGTTATCGCGGGTATATGTTCCTTTCTCTTTTCGCACGCATTTATACGATTGCTTGTTCTGAATAAAAACTATGTAAAGATTGTCGTTTCATTCGCAGTCGCCACCGGTATTTATATACTGATCAATGAATTTACCGGTCAACAGTATCTTTCATCCCTGGTAATGATACTGCTCTACAGTGCGGTAGTATACATTCTGAAACTGTATAAAAGTCTGCAGCGATTAAGCTTTGCCACCTTTGCATACCTGTTTGTAACGTTGTTCTTCATGGCCGCGAACGGAGCCTATACCGTTCAGTACTTTACACATAAAAAGAAAATTGAAAGCCAGTTCCGGTTCGCCAGCAACTTTCTGATTGACCGCGATGATTTTGGTGAATACCTGCTTTCTGAAACAGCATCGAATGTAGCACGCGATGTATTCATTCAGAAACGGATCAGTAGTTTATTCCTGAGCTTTGATGCCATTCGGCAGAAGATCCGACAGGTGTTTCTCCCGGCGTACTTCAACAAGTATGATGTCGATATATTTCTTTTCAATGCAGCCGGCCAGCCACTCGATGATCTGACGTCTACCAGTTTCTCGGAGCTAGTGGCGCGTTACGATCAGGAAGCCTATAGAACTCAATATGAAAATGTATACTTCATTAACAGTCCGGAGGAAGAAGTAACGCAACAATACCTGGTACGAATTCCGATACGCAAATCGGGCGCTACTACAGCTCATGTAGTATTGCAGCTTTCGCTGAAAAAGATCATCCCCGAAAATGTATACCCGGAATTGCTGGTCGACAATCGCTTCAAACAATTCTTCCGTGAGCAAAATATAAGTTATGCTGTATTCGCCAATGAGAAAGTATTGTATGGTTCCGGAGATTTCAACTACGATCAGTTGTTTGATACTTCATTGTTTGGTGATCCTGCAATACATACAATCGGTAAAACCTACAACGGGTATGATCATATAGCCGTAGAAGATGAGAACGGCCGCGTAGCGGTAGTGTCATCACCGAGTACTTCCGTTACCTACAGGTTGTCCAATTTCTCGTTCTTCATTGTAACCGGTCTCACCATTATACTCGTACTCATTGTTGTACAGGGACTGGTAAACTATATAGGGGGCGATAAACTATATTTCACGGCACGCATTCAGTTGCTACTCAACCTCTCGTTTTTTCTTCCGCTCATCATCGTAAGTTTTGTAACGCTTCAACTCATCAGTCGTTCGTCACAGAATCAGTTGAATGACGAATACCTGCGCAAAGCACGCACGATCGGAGAGCAGATCTCCGGCCGGTTGAGCGATGTAAGCCGGGCAGGCGCTGACTATGTAAACAGTTTCTTCGAAGGACAAGTGAACAGCATGGCCAAACTCGATAACCTGGATATAAATATATATAGTCCGAGAGGTGTGTTGCTTGCCACAAGCCAGCCGATGATCGAGGCAAATGAAATATTGTCAGACTATATTAACTCACACGCCCTGCAAAAAATAAGGGCCGGTCAGCATTTGTTTATTGATACAGAACAAGTAGGCAAGTTGCAGTACTTTGTGGCATATACCGTGTTAAAATCTCCGGTAAGCGGTGACGTTATTGGTGTACTCGCTATTCCGTTTTTTCGTTCGGGTGCATCGCTGGAACGTGTACAGATCAACATCTTCACCAACATCCTGAATATATTTGCACTCATCTTTATAGCCCTTGTTGTACTCGCATACTTTGTTTCCAAATGGCTTACGTTCCCACTGGAGTTCATCACACAATCACTCAGGCGAACTTCACTTACCAAAACCAATCAGCCGCTGGTATGGAAAGCCGATGATGAAATAGGATTGATGGTGAAAGAGTATAACCAGATGCTATATAACCTTGGAGAAAGTAAAGCTGAGCTGGAGCAAACACAACGTGAACGAACCTGGCGTGAAATGGCGCAGCAGGTTGCCCACGAAATCAAGAACCCGCTTACACCAATGAAGCTCACGCTGCAACAGCTGGAGCGAAATATACAATCCGGTAACAACATTACGGAGAAGGCAACGAAAGCAGTATCTACATTACTAACGCAGGTCGATACACTCAACGATATAGCATCATCCTTCAGTGCCTTTGCTAAAATGCCGGAGCCCGTTATCCAGTCTGTTGAGTTGGTAAGTTTACTGAGACGTACCGTTGATCTGCACAGTCACTCCGGAGAAATTGTATTTCGGAATGGAGTAAAGGAACTTTATGTTTCCGGAGATGAGCAGTTGCTGGGGCGTACGTTTTCCAATATTATACTCAATGCCTTTCAGGCAGCACGCCCGGGGGAAGCATCGGCCGTGCATGTTACATTGCAACGAAAAGATAACATGGCATCTATAGCCTTCCAGGATAATGGTAAAGGTATAGAACCCGAAGTGGCTGAGCGAATCTTTGTGCCGCACTTTACAACCAAAAAATCCGGATCGGGTTTAGGACTCGCGATTGCGCGCCAGGCAATCGAACAGATGAAAGGACGTATCTGGTTTGAGACCGAGATAGGCAAGGGCACTACATTCTATATCGAAATGCCTTTAAAAGGTTAACCATCTATTTTACTATACAAATGCTATAGCAGGGAATTTGGCACCGCTGCGTAATTAGTGCGGTAAGTTTTGTAACTTTTTAACGCCAGTCCGGTAACCTTCTATGCAACCTCAGAAGCCGGGGCTTGTCTTTTACTTGTTAACCCCCAACTCCAATGATTAAAAATTATCTGCTCATTGCAATCCGTAATATTTTTCGGAACAAGCTTTTCTCCACAGTAAATATACTGGGACTTGCTTTTGGTATCGGTAGCGCGCTGCTCATATTCTTATGGGTTAATGATGAACTGGGTGTTGATAAATTCCATACGAACGGTGACCGCCTCTATCGCGTGATGGAAAACCAAAAATATAGCGATGGCAAGATATATACCTTCATGTCTACACCGGGGCCTATGGCACCTTTTATTAAAGATAAATATCCGGAGATAGAGAAGGCAACACGATGGACCTGGCAGATGAATTACTTGTTTCAATATGAAGACAAATCATTCTTTGAACAGGGATTTTATGTTGACCAGGATTTTATCGAGATGTTCTCCTTCCCGTTTGTAGCAGGTGACGTAAATACAGCACTAAAGGAAAAGAACTCGATCGTGATCAGCGAGAAGCTCGCTAAAAAATACTTTGGTGAAGAAGATCCGCTGGGGAAAATATTAACGCTGAATACAAAGACAGCCTATACCGTTACCGGTGTGGTAAAAGATATACCGAAGAACTCATCGATACAGTTTGAATACCTGTTGCCCTTCCAGGTATTTATGGATGAAAACAAAAGCTGGCTTGACGAATGGGACAATAACAACGTGCGCACATTTTTACTGCTGGCAGAAGGTACCAACGAAGAAGACTTCGCGAAGAAGTTTAAGTATGAGATCAAAGAACATGTAAAGGAAACCAATGTAGAGCTGTTCGTGCAGCCGTTCAATGAATCGTATTTATATAATCAATATGAAAATGGTGTGCTTGACGGTGGACGCATTGAGTATGTAAAGATATTCTTCATTGTGGCGATCTTCGTGCTCATCATTGCTTGCATCAACTTCATGAACCTCTCTACAGCACAAGCCACCAAACGTGCAAAAGAAGTTGGTTTGCGTAAAGTGATTGGTGCCGTGCCGCATCAGCTCTTCCGCCAGTTCATGGGCGAATCGTTTCTAACGGTATGCCTATCCGCAGTCATCGCGTTTCTGCTGGCACTGATTCTTATACCGATGTTCAACGAGATTACCGGCAAAGCGCTTAGCCTGAACATGCTTGATCTGAAAACGTTACTTATCTTCTGCGGTATCATTATAGCAACAGCGTTTGTAGCCGGGAGTTATCCTGCACTGTTCATCTCTGAATTTAAACCTGCGCAGGTTTTAAAAGGACAACTCAAGAGCGGAAGCAGAGCTGCTGGGTTTCGCAAGGCATTGGTAGTAGTACAGTTTTCACTTTCTATAATTCTGATCATCAGCACAGCCGTTGTATTCAGGCAAATGGATTTCATGCAGAACCGGGATATAGGCTTCGAACGTGAGAATTTATTTTCGATATGGGCGGAAGGAGAGATACCACAGAAGTATGAGACATTCAGAAGTCGGTTGGCAGCGATGCCGGGTGTAGAAGCTGTTACGGCATCCAGTCAATTACCCATTGATGTAGGAAATTCAACATACGGTTTGCAGTGGGAAGGCAAAGATGAAGATGAACGCATTCTGTTTTCGAATATGGATGTAGACTACGATTTTATCCAAACGATGAAGATGACGATGATAGAAGGCCGCCCGTTCGATCGTAACCTGATTACAGATACCAGCAATTATATAGTAAACGAAAAGGCTGCCGCTAAATTTGGTTTCAAGAACGGAACAGCCGGGCAGGACCTTACCATGTGGGAGAAGAAAGGTAAAATTATAGGTGTAGTGAAAGACTTTAATTTTGGTTCGCTGCACAGTCCCATAGAGCCATTGGTGATGCGGGTAAATGGCGGCTGGCGAAACTGTTTACTGGTGCGCGCGAAAACCGGTCAGACAGAAGCCGCGATCAGCTCAGTAGAAAAGCTCTGGAAGGAATATGCCCCGGCTTATCCGTTCAAATATACTTTCCTCAACCAGGATTGGGAAGAGTTCTATAAAGCCGAAGGGCAACGCGGTAAAGTATTCAACACGCTGGCGATACTTTCCATCTTTATATCGTGTTTAGGTTTATTTGGTTTGTCAGCGTTCTCAGCTGAACGCAGAACCAAAGAGTTGGGTATACGCAAGGCATTGGGTGCAACCGTGCCGGGCCTTGTTCAACTGGTTAGTAAAGAATTTGCGGTACTGGTAGTGATTGCTTCGTGTATAGGCTGTCCGTTGGGCTGGTATATTATGAGCCAGTGGCTGGAAGGTTATGCCTATCATGTGGAGGTGGGATATATAACCCTGGTGATTGCTGCATTGATATGCCTCGCTATATCCATGCTCACCATTTCATATCACTCGCTGAAAGTAGCAGCGAATAACCCGGTAAAGAGTCTACGGTATGAGTAGAAGGAGAGAGGCACTATACGCTTAGGCGTATAGTGCTTCTTTTTGTTGTGCTACCTTATCGCTCTCGATATATTCATCGTAGCTCATCAGTTTATCGATAAAGCCATTCGGTGTAATTTCCAGAATACGGTTTGCTACAGTCTGTGTAAACTCGTGGTCATGCGATGTAAACAGAATGGTACCCGGGAAATCTTTCAACGCGTTGTTGAATGCTGTGATCGATTCAAGATCCAGGTGGTTGGTTGGTTCATCGAGTATAAGCACATTGGCACCGGCAAGCATCATACGCGAGATCATGCAACGCATTTTTTCACCTCCGGAAAGTACATTACACTTCTTGAATACTTCTTCACCCGAAAATAACATTTTACCGAGGAAGCCGCGGATATATACTTCATCCTTGTTCTCCTCTTCCGCAAACTGACGCAGCCAGTCAATAAGGTTATCGTTCGACTGAAAATATTTTTCGTTGTTGTTCGGTAAGTACGCAGTAGTTATAGTCTGACCAAATTTGAATTCACCGGTATCAGGTTTTAACTCTCCGGCCAATATCTGGAACAGTGACGTGATCGCGAGACTCTCTTTACTCAGCACGGCAATCTTGTCGCCTTTATTTACATAGAGGTCGAGGTTCTTGAACAGCGGAACACCATTGAGTGAGTAACTCAGGTTTTCAATCTGCAGAATCTGGTCGCCAGCAGTTCGCTTCTGCTGGTATATAATAGCCGGGTATCTTCTTGTTGACGGTTGGATATCGTCTACGTTGATCTTCTCGAGTAATTTTCTGCGGCTTGTAGCTTGTCTTGATTTGGAAGCATTCGCACTGAAACGCGCGATGAACTCCTGCAATTCTTTCTTCTTGTCTTCCGCCTTCTTGTTAGCAGATGAACGTTGTTGCAAAGCCAGCTGACTGGACTGATACCAGAATGAATAGTTACCAGTATATAATTTGATTGCACTGAAATCTATATCAACGATATGCGTACATACCGTATCGAGGAAGTGACGGTCGTGAGATACAACGATCACTATATTTTTAAATTCCAGCAGGAAGTCTTCAAGCCAGGTGATGGTATGGATGTCAAGGTCGTTGGTAGGTTCATCGAGGATGAGTATATCCGGGTTACCGAACAACGCCTGGGCTAACAGCACGCGTACTTTCTGGTTACCGCTCAACTCTTTCAACAGCTTGTAATGATCTTCTTCCGTAATACCGAGGCCACTCAACAGTGCAGCGGCATCCGACTGAGCATTCCATCCGTCCATCTCGGCAAACTCAGCTTCCAGTTCAGAGGCACGTACACCATCTTCTTCTGAAAAATCAGGCTTCGCATAAATGGCATCTTTATCCTGCATAATGCTCCAAAGTTTGGAGTGTCCCATCATCACCGTGTCCAACACCGGAGTCTCATCGTAAGCATGGTGATTCTGGCGAAGCACTGCCATACGTTTACCGGGTTCGATGCTGATGTTTCCGCGGGTAGGATCAATATCACCGGCGAGTATCTTGAGGAATGTAGATTTACCGGCACCATTCGCACCGATCACACCGTAACAGTTACCCGGAGTGAATTTGATATTCACTTCGTCAAAAAGTACGCGTTTGCCAAACTGAAGAGAGACGTTATTTGCTGCAATCATGTTGTTCTGAAAGAATCAAGCCGCAAAGATAACGAAAAGACTGACGCGGACTTACGCGGATGACGCGAGTGGTCATTAATTTTGAGATAGGGGAAAGCGACTTCCTGAATCAAGGGTTGTTATTAAATTTCCACATCGTTTATATGCTGCATTTCATCCGATTACGAGCTGTTGCCCATTGCCGAAAGCTTAACCGGAATTAATGTTTATAGCCGCTGTCTTTTTTTCTTGAGATACCTTTCAGCAGGGCATCGATATCATCATCGTTGCGCAGGTAATTCATTTGAGACACAATCCAGGTAGCGCGTCTGCTCATATACGCTGACGGTGGATTGACCATATACTTCTTCGGACTCGGTAAACACGCAGCAATCAGCGCAGCTTCGCGTTGGGTAAGTTTACGTGCCGGTTTCTTGAAGTAATAATGCGCGGCAGCTTCAATGCCGAATACACCGCGGCCCATCTCCGAAACATTCAGATATACTTCGAGGATGCGCTTCTTGCCCCAGATCTTTTCAATCATGAAAGTAAAGTAGGCTTCAAAACCTTTGCGTGTCCAGCTGCGACCCTGCCACAGAAAAACATTCTTGGCAACCTGCTGACTGATGGTAGAACCTCCGCGGAGCGCTGAAGCTTTTTTACGATCGTTAAACTCAATGGCTTTTTCTATACTCTTCCAATCAAACCCGTTATGTACCGGGAACAACTGATCTTCCGAAGACATCACCGCGAGCGGGGCGTTGGGTGCCATTTCTTTCCACGATATATAGTCACGTTTCAAACCATAGCCGCTTACCCAGCTTACCAGTTGTGTAATGGTAATTGGCGGATCAACCCACTTTAACAAAACAATGTAAAAGAGCTGCGCAAAAAAAAGTATAACAAACGCTTTCTTCAGGAAAGTCCCGGCCTTTTTATAATCCATGATAACTTAAAAAATGCTGTGCGAAGTAAAGCAGGAAATATATACCGAAGCACGCAGTGCCTATAAAAAATTAATGACCAGTAAATTTACCCGGAGTTCTAAAAAATAGGAGAGAGAACTCCGGGTAAAAGTAAAATATACTATGGATTGAGTTCTTTCAGAGCAGTCTCCAGGTCGGCCTGAAGTTCAGGTTGTGTGATGGTGCCTTTCAAACCGTTAATTAAAAAGTTTGGTACCTTTTCTGACTTTGAAATTTTGTTCTTGATCTCACCAATCATTTCCAACGCATTGGCTTTACCATCGAAATCAGAAAGAGCTTTTACTTTTTCTTCGAGTGTATCCCACGAGTTGATTTTCTTTACCTGCTCGGTGCGCGTTGCTATAGCTTGTGTATGCTCTGCTGTTCTTCCGTTGATGCAAGCGTTATATTCGTCAATGATCGTTTCGATATCTTTCTTGCCGTAGGTTCCGTCATCGATTTTGGTCTCAACAACAGGACAATCCGAGAAGAAGCGTGACGTGATTTTCTTGAAGCTCAGGTTCGGTACTTCTGTGCCGGTGCCATCGCGCTTCAGCAAATAACGACCATCATACGAAGTTTGGTTCTCCAGTTGAAAAGCAAACAACGAAACATAGCCTGCCTTCAACAGCTTCATGAAAGTATATCCGCTAGGACCTTTTACCGGTTGATACGTTTCGCCTTTCAGTGAATAGGCCTTCACCTGGAAAATAGGAATAATGGTTTTCTTTTTATCAGCACCTGTTACCTGTACTTTTTTATCAGGACCAAAGGTGAGTGGTTTAATAGATCCGGTAATGGTGTCGCCTTTTGTAGTTACCGCGTAGTCTTGCGCAGACATACACTGATAAACCAGCATCAGAACGAGTAGCAGAATGATGTGTATAATACCAAAGGTTTTCATAGGATGTTAAAAGCTGTTAGATACAAACTTGGTGTGTGGTGGGTTATTGTTCTTCGAAATTAAAAATATACGAAATCGAAATATAAGACGATTTATCACATGAAGTTTAACTTTTTGATTTCAATCGGTTTGCGTCTTTCAGGGCTTTGCTGATGATCCATTCAAGCTGGCCGTTGGTACTGCGAAATTCGTCTGCCGCCCACTTTTCTACAGCTTTTAAAACTTCCGGATCGAGCCTCAGAACAAAAGGTTTTTTTTGCGCCATGCTATTCTGTTATATGATTGGACAACAGGCGCCTCAGGGCCCGGTCAAATTCTTCTGGATTTTGTGTGCCGATAAGCACTTTATGATTGCCCGGCAATATAAGCCGGATATGCTTCGATCCGCGAATGGTCATGCTTCGTAATTTCTTAAACCTGTTTCGGTGATAGCCAACGCCACCCATGTCGAAAAAATTCCTCCGCTGTCGCACCTCATACGAAATGATCTGGTCTCGTGTAATCAATTTCCATGCGGCACTGTTGGGAAAGAAAGAATAGTGAAGACCCTGATCATCGATATATACTTCGAGTCGTATGGAGTAGAGTATCCACGTCACTACCATCCATCCTCCAAGCGACAGCAGAAACAGTATAGCCAGTCCGTTGTCTGACATCGGTTTGTCGCCCCAGGGTTGCCCTAAAATCAACTGCTGGTACATGCCATACAGAAGTGGTGTCAGTAGCAGCAACGAGAATATCGCAAACATATACCACACCCACAGGTTTTGCCTGAACAGTTGCGTCTCTTCAAAGTATCTCCGGCTCATACGAAGCTATATATACTTATCAATGATTCAGTGTACCGGTATTTACCACCGGGTTTACATCTTTGTCGGAGCAAAGCACTACCATCAGGTTGCTCACCATGGCAGCTTTGCGTTCTTCATCCAGCTCTACGATCTGCTGTTTCGAAAGCTGATCGAGTGCCATCTGCACCATACTCACCGCGCCTTCTACAATTTTAAAGCGGGCTGATACCACGGCAGCAGCTTGCTGTCTGCGCAACATAGCACCGGCAATTTCAGGTGCATACGCCAGTGATCCGATACGTGCTTCGATAACGTGTATACCCGCTATATCCAATCTATTCCGTAAGTTTTCTTCCAGCGCATGGTTTATTTCATCATGACCGGAGCGCAGTGTGAGTTCGTGTTCATTATCAAAATTATCGTAAGCGTATTGTCCTGCCAGTCCGCGTACGGCTGAATCACTCTGCAGTTTTACAAACGATTCATAGTTGTCTACTTCGAACAAAGCTTTGAATGTATCGCGCACTTGCCATACCAGGATAACACTGATCTGGATCGGGTTCCCCACCTTATCATTTACCTTGATCTTGTCGCTGTCGAAGTTACGCGCACGCAGCGACACGGCTTTTTTGGTGAGCAGCGGATTGGCCCAGTGAAAGCCGTTGGTCTTGATCGTGCCCTGGTAATCACCAAACA
>CAMLLI010000062.1 GCA_946480685.1 uncultured Flammeovirgaceae bacterium
GCATGAAGTTGGAACAAAGCCTTTTCTTCTGATGCAGTCGCAGGGCTCGATTGATTTATTGCACTCTCAAAACGCAACGTCTGCACGCCCGATGTTTCGATGACATCCTGTTGTTTTATCTCCGTTGATTTTGCCACCGAAGCTTCGTATAGCTTCTCCCAGTTATCGGAGTTCGAGCGATGCAATGCCGTGCTGAATCGTTCTTCGAAGTAAACCTGCTTCGACTGACTGTTGGCATTGTTAAGCTTTGAGATAAAATTAACATCAGCATTGAAATCTATAGCCGGTGTTAAGTTATGCGAACCAATTGCCTGTCGCACAGCAGCACGCACGACTGCATATACTGCACGTTCATCATCAAACTTGATTTCTGTTTTTGTAGGATGAACATTCACATCGATATGTTTCGGATCGATTTCAATAAACAGTACATAGAACGGAAAACTGTTCTCAACAATCAATCCTTCGAAGGCCGTCATCACCGCGTGGTTCAGATAATTGCTGCGAATGAACCTTCTATTCACAAACAAAAATTGTTCACCCCTGGTTTTGCGCGCAAAGTCTGGCTTACCTACATAGCCCGTTACTTTTACCGTATCGGTTTCCTCCTGGCATGTAGCGAGTTGTTCTTTGTACGATTTTCCAAAGAGATTTACTACCCGTTGGCTGAGCTTGGTGGCCGGTAAATCATATACCTGTTCATCGTTCTGAATAAACGAGAATGTAATTTCCGGGTGCGCCAATGCCAGCCGCTGAAACTCATCGATGATGTGCTTCAACTCTACCGGGTTCGACTTCAGGAAATTTCTGCGGGCGGGTATATTGTAGAAAAGATTTTTAACACTGATGCTCGTTCCTTTCTCGCAGGCTACGGGCTCCTGTTTTTTTATATCCGATCCTTCTACCACTATACAGGTTCCCAACTCCTGGTCTGCGGGCCGCGTCTTCAATTCAACCTGCGCCACAGCCGCGATAGAAGCAAGTGCTTCACCACGAAAGCCCATGGTATACAGTTCAAAAAGATCTTCAGCCTTTCGGATCTTGGAAGTAGCGTGTCGCTCGAGGCTCATGCGTGCATCGATCTCCGACATACCGATGCCATCATCAATCACCTGTAATAAAGTTTTACCGGCTTCTTTAATGATGAGCTTGATATTTTTTGCCCCGGCATCAATGGAATTCTCCATCAATTCTTTTACAGCAGATGCCGGACGCTGCACAACCTCACCAGCAGCAATCTGGTTTGCAATGGAATCGGGTAATAGCTGAATGATGTCGGGCATGAACGCAATCTTGCAAATTGTGGAATTACAAAGGTGGTAAATTTTATAAAAGGATTCGCCAGATTTTTAGATCTGCCCGGTGAAATGTTGCCCGGAATTTATCGTTAAAAATTTAACCATTAACTTCGCTCACGAAAGTTGGCTTATCGCTCCATTTTTTAAACTTCTATAACCGGATGATTAAGAAGACTCTCAGTCTGTGTACGCTTTTATTTTGTTTCGTTTCAACATTTGCCCAGCTCAGTCGCGAGGCATGGGTCGATAGTGTTTTCAATGCACTGAACACAAACCGGAAAATCGGTCAGTTGTTTATGTTGCCGGTGCCTACGCAGGGTGACGCTGCCGCACTGAGCGAAATACGATCGAAAGTAAAAAATGAACAAGTCGGTGGCATTATTCTCACCGGCGGTAATCCGTTACAACTCGCCAACCAGGTTCGCAGATTCCAGGAACAAACCGATATACCGCTTTTTGTTTCGCAGGATGCTGAAGGTGGTCTCGGTATGAGTATAGATAGCACGATTACATACCCATCGCCACTGGTGCTGGGGGCTATACGAAACGACTCGCTGTTGTATGAACTCGGCAAAGCTATAGCACAGCAATTAAAAATGGTAGGCGTAAACCTGAGCTTTGCCCCAACAGTAGAAATGAATGCTTCTACTACACTGAAGTATCAGTCTTTCGGAGAAAATAAATATCGCATCACCAACAAAGCCATTGCCTTTATGAAAGGCATGACGGATGAACAAGTGCTGGCGTGTGTAAAAAACTTCCCTGTACAGAGTATAACCATAACCGATGTACAAAAAGGCTGGCCGATTATTCAACCAACCGTTGACACTGCGCAGGTATATACTTTCCGTAAACTTTTTGAGAACCGGTTGATGGGTTTTGTTCCCGGCAGCACGGAGTTGCCGTTGTTCTACACCAACATGAACCTGGCACGCAAGAATAATTTTACGTCACAGATGTTGTCGTCTTTATTCATTGGTGATTGGGTGAAGAAAAATATGAACTACCAGGGACTTGCCTTTGCAGACCTGCGCAACGTACCGCCTATACAGGAGAAGAACAGCGAAGGACTTGCATCGCTCTACGCGCTGCAGGCTGGCAACGACATCATTTTATACCCAAAGGATATAAACATTGCTATTCGGAAAATAAGACGGCAGGTACGCAGAGATAAAGCGTTGGAAGAACAACTGAACAGCAGTGTAAAGAAAATCCTCGCAGCAAAATATGATGCAGGTTTATGGAAGAAGAACACAATCAACACCGACAATCTTTTACTAAAACTTAACTCGCCACAGGCCCATCTTCTCAACAAGAAATTACAACAAGCTGCCATCACCGTTTTAAAAAACAGCGACAACGTATTGCCGGTATCTGTACTCGACAATAAACGATTTATATACATAACCAGCGACACCACGCAGAAGCCGGATGAACTATTTCATTATGTATCGCGGTATATACATGCCGATCGTTACGCATTGCATCAGCAGCGGGAGCTCACAGCACTGGCGGCCGGCAAACAATCGCTTACGTGTATTATAGGTATATATCCGCAAACACCACCGGAAAAATTAGCAGAGCTAAAAAAACTACTGGAGAATTTCCGTGAGCACGATGTTATACTATGTGATTTTGGCAATGAAGAATTTCTTCGCACGGCTGCACAATATTCTACCGTTGTAACCGCCTATACTAATACAGAGGAAATGCTGGAGACTATGCCGCAGGTAGTTTTCGGAGGACTTACGGCCGATGCGCAGTTACCTATGAAGATAAGCGACCAGCTGCAAAGCGGCACGGGAAATATAGTACCGGCTATAAACAGGCTCACCTACTCTACTCCGGAGGATGCCGGCATGGACAGTCGTATACTCAGCAAGATTGACAGCATTGCCAAAGAAGCTATTCGCAACATGGCAACACCGGGATGCCAGGTATTAGTAGCACGTAACGGAAAAGTTATCTATGATAAATCGTTCGGATACCTGACTTACGAGAAAAAGACACCAGTAACGGAAAATACTATATATGATCTGGCCTCGCTTACCAAAGTATCGGCAACGTTGCAGGCTACCATGTTTATGTATGAGAAGGGGTTGATTGATCTAAACAAGAAAGCATCGTTCTATTTACCGGAGCTGCGTAACAGTAACAAAAAAGATATTACCATCATCGATATGCTCACACACCAGGCGGGGCTTGCGCCCTTTATACCGCTATGGCCGCAGACGATGAAAGACACTACATTTCTGCCGCAGTTTTATAGTCGCAAGCGCGATGCAGCGCATCCCTTTCCGGTAGCTCCGGGGCTATATGGTTCGCAGGCGATGAAAGATTCGGTTTGGTCGTGGATCATACAATCAAAGATGGCTGATAAAATTCCGCGCACACCCTATACCTATCGCTATAGCGATCTGGGATTGATGATCATGCAACACATTGCCGAGCGCGTACTAAACCAACCGCTGGACGATTTTCTTGCGCAGAATTTTTACGAACCGCTCGGTGCCTATACAACACGCTTCAACCCCACCGACAATCAACAACTATCGGTACAGGCTATAGCACCTACGGAGTTCGACAAGATATACCGGAAGAAATTAATAGCCGGCACGGTGCATGATGAACGCGCAGCTATGATGGGTGGCGTAAGTGGCCATGCCGGACTCTTCAGCAGTGCGCTTGACCTGGCCAAGCTCGGGCAAATGCTTTTGCAGGAGGGTAAATATGGTGGGTATCAATACTATAAACCGGAAACGGTACGCACCTTCGCTACCAAAATGTATAAAGGACGCAGGGCTATTGGTTGGGACAGACCGGTGCAAAGCGAATGGAACAGTCCTACATCGCTTACTGCTTCTCCGCTTACCTATGGTCACACCGGCTTTACGGGGACGTGTATGTGGATTGATCCGGAGTTTAACCTGGTCTATATATTTTTGTCGAACCGGGTCTATCCAGATCGTAACACACGACTAATCTCCAGCAACATACGGTCTCGTATACAGGATGTTATTTACCAGTCAATCTTCAATTATTGCCTGCATTCACAATAATTTAACAAAATGTAAGAAACTTACAGTACCTGAAAAAGGTTAATGCATGTAACAAAACCAACCACCAGTGGAACAAATTAAAATTGGCATTGTATGTTACCCTACCTTCGGGGGAAGCGGTGTAGTAGCAACAGAATTAGGAAAAGCACTCGCGCAGGAAGGTCACAAAGTTCACTTCATAACTTATTCGCAGCCAACCCGGTTGGATTTTCTGAATGAAAACCTATACTACCACGAGGTCGATTTCCGGTCATACCCGCTC
The DNA here is from genome assembly GCA_946480685.1 of uncultured Flammeovirgaceae bacterium. Next base: position 4,620 of record CAMLLI010000062.1, read on the forward strand.
TTTGAATTTCAGCCTTACGAACTGGCCCTCGCCAGCAAAATGGTAAGTGTAGTAAAGAACGAGAAGCTCGACCTGCTGCATGTACACTATGCTATACCACACGCATCGGCAGCCTATATGGCCAAGCAGATACTCCGCTCACAGGGAATTTATATACCTGTAGTAACTACACTGCACGGTACCGATATAACACTGGTAGGTAAAGATCCATCATACGAACCGGTTGTTACCTTTAGTATTAATCAATCGGATGGCGTAACGGCCGTATCCGAAGATCTCAAGCGCGAAACATTTCAATACTTTCAGATTCTGAATGATATAGAAGTTATACCGAACTTCATCGACCTCGAAAAATTCAAGAAGCAGAAGAAAGATCATTTCAAGAAAGCGATCTGTCCCAACGGTGAATCGCTTGTCGTGCACACTTCCAACTTCCGCAAGGTAAAGCGTATACCCGATGTTATACAGATCTTTGCCAATGTGCGCAGAGAGATACCGGCAAAGTTGTTAATGATAGGCGATGGACCGGAACGTAATCATGCCGAGAAGATGTGTCGCGAGCTGGGTATATGTGATGATATACGTTTCCTTGGTAAACTTGAAGCCGTTGAAGAAGTACTATCGGTGGCCGATCTCTTCCTGATGCCTTCTGAAAAAGAGAGCTTCGGTTTGGCAGCACTCGAAGCCATGGCGTGTGAAGTACCGGTTATATCTACCAACACGGGAGGGCTACCCGAACTCAATGTACAAGGGGTTACCGGATTCATGAGTCCTGTGGGAGATGTGGAAGATATGACACGTAAATCACTCTTTGTACTCGATCCGAGCAACCTGCCACGCTTTAAACAGAACGCATTGAAGCGGGCACAAGAATTTGATATCAGCAAAATATTGCCGGTATATGAAAATTACTATCAAAAAATACTGGTAAAATCGGCAGCAAAATCCGCAGTATAACCGTTAAATATATTTGTACGAGAATTCTGTGGTGATAATTTCGCACAAAAAAGTTGATCAACGGTATGGAAGCAGAGGTACTACCTAAGAACAAAGGAACAAAACAGCTTTTTCAAAACCCTATACTCGAGAAGTTGTCTCGCACACATATATCGGTACCGCTTGCCATCTTCTTTTTATACTCTTCTGTCTTGTTATACTGGAGTGTTACCCATACATCCCTGAATGCTATAACAACCGTGGGCTTATTCGGCCTGGGTGTAATTGCCTTTACATGGGTGGAGTATATAACACACCGCCATCTCTTTCACATGCAAACCTATACTCGGCTTCGCGCGAAGCTACAGTATACTTTGCATGGTGTACACCACGAATTTCCGAAAGATAAAGACCGGCTCGCCATGCCTCCGCTGCTGAGTATAACTATAGCAACGGTGTTGCTACTGCTTTTAAGGCTGGTGATAGGCGATTTTGTTTTTGCATTCCTGCCGGGATTTTTGGTCGGCTATGCAGCGTACCTGTCCGTACACTATATGGTGCATGCATATCAGCCTCCTAAAAATTTTCTGAAAGTATTATGGATTAACCATAGTATACATCACTACAAGGATGGAGAGATTGTATTTGGCGTATCTTCTCCGTTGTGGGACTATATATATGGTACGATGCGCGATAAACGTTCGTAACGTTGGCGCTAAAAAATAAATAGCCATCCCGGATTACAGGATGGCTTCTTTATTGTCTAGGTATTGATAGGTAAAGGTATAAGCGTTATATGCGAGTTTCTTTTGTAACTTTTACAACTTCTTTCTTCTGAGTCTTCTTGGCATACGTAGGGCACGTATGGAAACCACAGGACGAAAGAACGATAGCCAGAACCGTGAATATTGCTACAGATTTTTTCATACAGTCAGGATTAAATGTTGTTCAAAGGTATATAAGTCGGTTTAACGGCACTTTCCGATTCCCGCAGAATTCTTACATACACGGTGAATCTTTTGGAAAATTAAATTTTGAAGCCGAAACAGAAACCCGAAATTAATGGTTTAGAGAAGTATACTCAGACAGATATGCTCGGATACAGATTCTCAAAATATGCGCCCCCGCCGGATTCCAGTAAAAGCGACTTCGAAAAACTGCTCAAGGTTTTCATGCAACTCATCCTGATCACCTCGGGAAATGTTTCAGAAGCCTTGCAATGGCTCACCGAAGTTGACAGACAATACGGATTAACCAATGACAAATATGGTATTGGTGATTTTATAGAAGACTTAAAACGAAACGGCTACATCACCGATGAAGGTCCGCGTGGCGAGTTTAAGCTCAAAGCCAAGAGCGAGCAAAACTTACGTCAATCGGCACTGGAAGAGATATTTGGCAAACTAAAAAAGACAAAACAGGGAGAACATAATACATCCCACAGCGGCCGCGGTGATGAACAGACCACCGAAAGACGCGACTATGAGTTTGGCGATACGCTCGAACAAATCTCGGTGACCGACTCGCTGCGCAATGCGCAGATCAATCACGGTCTCGATAATTTCTTCATGACGGAAGAAGATCTTGAAGTAATGGAGAGCGAGTATAAAACGCAGACCTCTACCGTACTCATGATCGATATATCGCACTCCATGATTCTATATGGAGAAGATCGCATCACACCGGCTAAAAAAGTAGCCATGGCTTTGGCTGAACTGATCACCAAAAAGTATCCGAAAGATACATTGGATATACTGGTGTTTGGTGATGACGCGTGGCAGATCGAGATCAAAGATTTACCGTACCTGCAGGTTGGCCCCTATCATACCAACACGGTGGCAGGTCTTGAATTAGCGATGGACATTTTGCGCAGACGCAAGAATGCGAACAAGCAGATCTTCATGATCACGGATGGAAAGCCTACCTGTATCAAGCAAGGTATAAAGTACTATAAGAATGCTTTCGGACTTGATCAGAAGATTTTGAGCACGACACTAAACCTGGCCGGGCAACTTAGAAAATTAAAAATACCCGTTACTACTTTTATGATTGCTACAGACCCTTACCTGAAATCATTTGTGCGTGAATTTACAAAGGCCAACAATGGCAATGCCTATTATAGCAGCCTGGAAGGTCTGGGGAATCTTGTCTTTGAAGATTTCAAAAGAAACAGAACCAAGAATTTATAATCAACTGCCGATATATATACTTCGGCTTATCCTTTTTTGAATTACACATACTATGCATCATACATCTGTTAAAACCCTCGGAGAACTAAAAAAGACTGGCTATAGATCGCGCACGACAAAAGAAGAGCTGCGCGAAAATCTTATTAAAAGACTCCGCAATAAAGAAACTGTATTTGAAGGTATATGGGGTTATGAAGAAACCGTTATCCCCGACCTCGAGCGTGCTATACTGGCGGGCCACGATGTAAACTTACTTGGTTTACGTGGACAAGCTAAAACGCGATTGGCGCGCCTCATGGTAAAACTGCTGGATGAATATATACCCTATATAGAAGGTTCTGAACTGAACGATGATCCGCTGGAACCTATATCGCGCTACGGCCGCGACAAGATCCAGGAGCTGGGTGACGCGACACCTATAGCATGGCTGCATCGTGATGAGCGCTATACCGAGAAACTGGCAACACCCGATGTTTCCATTGCCGATCTGATTGGTGATGTTGATCCTATAAAAGCTGCTACATTAAAATTGCCCTATTCGGATGAACGCGTGATTCACTTCGGATTAATACCACGCTCGAACCGAAGTATATTTGTAATTAACGAATTGCCGGATTTGCAGGCCCGTATACAGGTAGCACTCTTTAACATTTTACAGGAAGGCGACATACAGATTCGCGGTTTTAAACTGCGTATGCCGCTGGATATACAGTTTGTGTTTACAGCCAACCCGGAAGACTATACTAACCGCGGTAGCATCGTTACTCCGTTGAAAGACCGTATCGACAGCCAGATCATTACGCACTATCCGAAGACACTGGATATAGGCAAACGCATTACGCAGCAGGAAGCGCGCCTCAAAGAAGAGCAACGCAGCGCAGTAACGGTAAATGAAATCGCTAAAGACCTGATCGAACAAATTGCTTTTGAAGCACGCAAGAGTGAATATGTAGATGCAAAGAGCGGTGTATCGGCCCGCCTCACTATATCTGCCTATGAAAACCTGGTAGCAGCTGCCGAGCGCAGAACGATCATTAACCAGGAAAAAAATACAGCGATTCGTGTAGCCGACTTTATAGGTGTAGTGCCTGCTATAACCGGTAAAGTAGAACTGGTATATGAAGGCGAACAGGAAGGCCCGGGTATAGTAGCACAAAATCTGATTGGTAAAGCTTTGCGTACACAGTTCCTGAATTACTTCCCTGATCCTGATAAGTTCAGAAAACAGAAAGAGAAAAGTCCATATAAAAAAGTTGCCGACTGGTTTGGTGAAGGCAACACGGTAGACCTGCTTCACAACATGCAGCAGCATGAATTTGAGAAAGCGTTGAAATCTGTTCCGGGTTTATCGGAGCTGGTAAATGAGTTTCATAAAAATCAGGATGCAGGAACGAAGCTGTTCATGATGGAATTTGCATTACACGGATTGGCTGAATATAGCCTCATCAGCAAACATAATTTAACCGCCGGTCTTCAATTCAAAGATTTGCTCAGCAGTATGTTTACACTGCCGCGACCGGGCGAAGAGGAAGATGACGATGATGAATTTGCACGAGGCAAGTTTTAATAAGCAGAACATCTTTACCAATAACTTCCTGCACACACAGGAAGTTATTGTTTTATAGCAGCGCCTCACAATTGGCTCATTCTCCGGAAAATAATTCCGGGGAGCAGGCATGAAAATATTCACAGCAACACGTTAGTTTTAGCGTTTCTCCTTTCAGCAATATATACGTATGAAACTTCAGGAGTCAGTCACCTTCAATCCACAGCAAGTGCAGCAGCTAAAAAAACTGGTAGCACAGGGTGAAGGGCTTACGCTTGAATTCAAACGCAAGGCTGCCTTCCCGGAAAAGATTGTACGCGAAATGATTGCCCTCGCCAACACCAAAGGAGGAATACTATTGATAGGCATTGGTGATGATCTGACTATACCCGGACTGAAACATCCGGAGGATGAATCGCACGTTATCAAACAAGCGTTAAAGAAATGCAAACCATCGTTGGTATATAAAGAAGAATATATACCCGTTGGCAATGCGCGAACCGTAATTCAATACGAGATACCGGAGAGCAACCGAAAGCCACACTATATATTTCACAACGAGCAGGAAAAAGAATGCTTTGTACGTGTAGAAGACAAGAGTATAAAAGCCAGTCGCGAAGTGCGCGAGATCGCGAAGCGCGCACAACATAAAAAAGATATACGCTTCAACTATGGTGAGTATGAACATTTGCTTATGCAATATCTCGATGTTCACAATACAATAACACTAAAGAAGTTTGTAGAGATCAGTGGCCTGAAAAAATTCTATGCCTCCAAAAAATTAGTACTGCTTGTACTGGCCGATGTGCTTCGCGTAGCACCGAATGAACGCGGAGATATTTACTCTCGCATTTAAGTCTCTTCACAACACATTTCGATTATTATTCTTCTCGACATGTTAACTCACGGTTAACAAATAACTACCATCGATTAACGATTCCCCCGAACGGGGTCGTAAAGTTATGAAAAAAGTTTTCTTTCCTGCATGTTCTCAAATCATAACCTTTTCTTTAGATTTCATTTGAAATCGTGATGCAGTGTATTTTTCATAGTGAAATGATACGAGCCATACGCGAGCTCCATGTGTCCCTTATGAAATAGTTTAGTAATACACATGATACTATTTTGAAGCCGAGAACCACATCGCATGAAATTTCCGAGAGGTGTAAATTCTACTGATGATTCGTTCAACGCTAAACCTAATGTTCTTTGTGAAGCATGGCAAAACCCAAGAAGGAGAAGAAAATCTTCGTACTCGACACGTCTGTCATTATTTATGAACACAACTCTATCCTAAACTTTGATGAGCATGACGTTGGCATTCCAATAACGGTTCTGGAAGAACTCGATAATTTCAAGAAGGGTAACGATACTAAAAACTTTGAAGCGCGTGAATTTATACGGCTTATCGATAAGCTGGCGAAAGACCGTATGCTTCAGGAATGGAACCCCATCAACGGCAAGGGTAAAGGAAATTTCAAGGTGTTAATGGACACCAACAGTGCTGT
>CAMLLI010000063.1 GCA_946480685.1 uncultured Flammeovirgaceae bacterium
CATGTTATTACCGACTGTGCTGCTCGTATTGATGAAAAGAAAGCAATTGTATCGCGCAATACGCTGCCTACTATTTCTGGCAATCCAACTCAGATTCGTTGCCTTTTTTATAACTTGTTGAGTAATGCGTTGAAGTTTTCGAGAGAGCGTCCCATAATCACTATTTTTTCCCGAAATGCAGCGAAAGATGATTACTGCAGGCATCCTGAATTGACGGGGCATCAATATTTCTGTATACATATACATGACAATGGTATCGGATTCGATGAAAAATATATAGAAAAAATGTTCATGCTTTTTCAGCGGATACATACGCGTAGCGACTTGAATGGAACAGGTGCCGGGCTCGCAATTTGCAAAAAAATAGTAGAGGATCACCGTGGTTTTATTTTTGCAAATGGCACCGCGAACAAGGGTGCTGTATTTACTATATTTCTTCCTGTAATTTTAAGGGGGCGCATCGAATTGAAAAGACGTAAGCAGGAAGCTGCCTGGATCTCGACTGGATGAGGGATTGTTATACTATAGGCCTCTGTTTCTACTATACCTGCCGCGATCAACGCTGACACTCGAAATGAATTTAGGTGAATGAAGCTTTATATCAAATATATGGTTAGTCTTCGGTGTAAGATGATTGTGAAGGATGCATTGGAAACAATGGGACTAAGGTACGTCTCCCTGGACTTGGGCGTAGTGGAGACTCGGGAAGAACTTACACCTGAGCAGCTTTTAAAATTTAAGGAAAAACTGCGCTATGCCGGATTAGAATTGTTGGATGATAAAAGGAGTATTCTTATCGACCGTATCAAAACCGTTATTATCGAAATGATACATTACTCCGATGAGTTACCAAAAGTAAACTTTTCAATTTACCTAAGTGAAAAAATGAACTATGACTATACATACCTGTCGAACATTTTCTCGGAAGTAAAAGGAATGACCATTCAACATTTCATCATTATGCATAAAATTGAACGTGTAAAGGAATTGTTGTTGTATGATGAGTTAAACCTTACCGAAATATCGTATAAGCTTCATTATAGTAGTGTTGCTCATCTGTCGAATCAGTTTAAAAAAATAACCGGGCTTACGCCTTCGTTCTTTAAAAAACTGCGGGCGAAGCGCCAAGGTAACTTAGAGGATATTTGATTACACTTCCTGTGCTTTACCGAGCACCGTCCGTTTTATTTTGCTGACATCTGTTTTTGAAACCATTACCAAATGCAGAAATGTACCGGTAATAATGCCTTGTATAGCACCCGATAGTATGCAGGAGAATATGATCACGAGTACATTAAATATAAATGATGTAGTGTACGAAAATGCAGATAACGCAGCGTAAAAAAGCATGAAAGAAAGCATCCATCCTACAGCGTTGGCTATTATCCATGCTTCGGCATGGTGGTAGTGTTTTCGGATTATGAAAAACTGTGGTGTGCTGATCACTCCGCCGAAGGCCAGACCGGCAAGTCCCGTATAAAGCAGCGAATGGTGATCACTAATCAGATCGAAACTTGAAAGGAATGAAATAAACACCACAGAAGGCGGCAGGATAGAGAGCCACCCAACAATTACGGCAATGGTAGTTGTCAATATCCATACAAAAGGTTTCAAGGTAGCGACCAACAGTGAAATGGACTTCCATTGAGTGTAGCCAATAATGAAACCTTCCACTGCACCTGCAATAAGCAGGATCGTAAACGGATATACGGAGGAGTACTCTCCGTTGTCATTTGTTAAATTCATAAACATAATTCTTCCGATCGCAGCAGCTGCAGCGATACCCATCAATTCACCAATAGAATAATTCATCACCCACTGGAACCAGAATTTTTTATAAATTTTCATTTTCAGGAATTTAGCTGGCATCTATAGCCAATCTAAAGTTCGTACAATATATACTCGGTAACTTTATATAGTTTTTAAGATTTTTTGCACGATTCACGGTTGCATGCCGATTAATTTAAATGCTTTATAGTATAATGTGTTCCAACATTTATCCGTAATAAATACAATTTTTTTAAATATTAATGTAGCAGGGATTAGGCTCAGTCCAGGTAGTTTGGTAGTAAAATGGATTGAGTGTTATGACAAAAAATATATCCTCCATAGCTATAGTATTTGCCAGTATAGTATTGATGGCTGCCGTTTTTCTTTTCTACCTGACAAACCGGTATAGTATGCTCACAACTGTTCAGCATACGGTTCTCCGCGCGTTTGTCATTACCTTCCTTGTAATTTTTGCCATGATGAATATGTATATATTGGCACGAATTGTAACGAAAAGCCTTCGCTTTCATGATAAGGTTTTTATCAGCCATGAGTGGTTCACCAAGATGATGGTAAATATGAATGAGGCTGTAATTGTTACGGACGAGGTGGGCTCCGTTACATCTATGAATGGAATAGCAGAAGAGCTTACCGGGTGGACATCAGCTGAATCGGTAGGCAAACCTATCGATGCGATCTTCGATATTGTTAACGATCACACCAGACTTCGTATGGAGAGTCCACTTAACAAAGTTCTGAAAAACAACTGCATTGCACCGCTTGCCAATCATACTATCCTCATCAAAAAAGATAAGACACAGCACTATATTGTCGATAGTGCTATACCGATTCATGATAAACACTTTTCTGTAATAGGGGGTGTGTTGATCTTTCGAGACATTACAGCATTAACCATGAGCCAGACGTCCTTAGCGGAAATGCAGGAAATGGTAAACGGCATTGTTGAAAACACTTCATTACTATTTACGGTCAAAGATCTGGAGGGAAAATTTCTTCATGTTAACCGCCGGTTTAAAGAAGTTTTTAACGCAGAAGATGTTGAACTGACCGGCAAGAGTCGTACGAGCCATTGCCATGGTGAACAAGCTGCCGCCTCTGACAGAATCGACCTTCAGGTTGTAAAGTTGAATCGGTTGATTGCATATGAGCAAAGCATACATCATGCGGACGGAACAGCCCGTTGCTACCAGATTACCAAGTTCCCGTTACATAACCAGCAAAATGAAATTCGCGCGATATGCTCAGTGTATATTGAAGTGACAGATCACAAGAAAAGCATAGAAATGTATAGTCGCCTGGTCAAACAGGAAATTACACTTCAGAATGAAATATATAATGGTGAACTTATTCAAAGTCTTCCCAGTATGTTTTTTACGTTAGATCGTTTTTCCAATATCAGGAGCTTTAATGAAGCGTGTGAGAAATTTACCGGGAGGTCAACCGGGCAAGCGCTTGGAAAAAAGCTTGATGACGTCTTTGCAGGAATAGGATCATCATTTTTGAAAGTATATTATGAGGTAAAGCATACGGGAGTTGATAGAGATCTTACTGTGAGTCTCTCGAGCCATGGAAGCAGGTTTGTTTTTCAAGGGTATATATATCAAATTCCGAAAGGGATAGCTATTTTACTGGAGGACGTAACGGCCTACAAGCAGGCAGAAGAAAAAGCGTGTTTTCTTGCCGAAAAACTCGTGATTCGTAATGAGAAGCTTCAACAGTTTGCATATTCTCTTTCGCATGACCTTCGTACACCAATCGCCCGGATATTGGGACTTGTGTCTATATCTGAAGTAGATCCATCCTTTAAAATTGAGAATAAGACAATTCTGGAGAGCGTACGTGAGCAGATTATGGATTTGGACAATGTGATAAAGGATATGAACGCTGCCATTACATTACACGATGCCAAGAACGCATACTACGTGGCGTTTGAAGACGAACTGGTAATTATTAAGAAAGTACTTGAACATGAGATCGCAGATGCCAGTGCCGTCATTACTTCTTCCTTTCAGAATGTCGAAGGAGTCGTAACTGTAAAAAGTTACCTGCATAGTATTATGTATAATCTAATCTCAAACGCATTAAAATACAGACTTTCCGATATACCCTTATTGATAGACTTGCGGACACAACAGTTAGATCGTTTTATTCTCCTCACCGTAAAAGACAACGGAATGGGAATAGATTTGGCAAAGAGCGGTAACCAATTATTTGGATTATATAGTAGGTTCCATGGAAGTAAAATTGAAGGCAAAGGTATAGGACTTCACCTGGTAAAAACTCAGGTTGAGTTTTTGGGCGGACGGGTAGAGGTAGAAAGCACACCGGGGGCTGGAAGTATGTTTAAAGTATTCTTACCTGTACAAGCTGCGTCAGTGTGAGCATCGGTCAAAATGTACTTATACCTATATCTTCATAGCCGCTTTTTATAATGGTAGAAATCATTTTAAAGCGCACATTAGCCTTTATGGAATTTCGTGCATGCGCGGGTATTATAATGGCATGCCCTGTGTCAAGTATAGTGGACTCACCGTTGATGACAATTTCAGCTTGTCCGTCAATTACCTGAATAAACGTATCGAAGGGTGATGTTTTTTCACTCAATACCTCTCCTGAATCAAATGAAACTACACTGACATTGCCGGTGGTCTTTTTAATGATCGTTTTAATGACTACTGAATTGGGAACATATTCAATGATCTCAACGATAATAAAAAATTTCGATTTTTCAACTTCACTATTTTCCATCTGTCTTTTGATAAAGGATTCACTGCAAAGGACCGGCTTCTTAACAATGATAGCGTTACAATATATTCTATAATTGTTGCATACATCTCATGTATGCCGGTAATGCGATTAGCAGGGTAAACTATGAGAATGAGCGAGTGCGCCATAGATATACTAACGTTGAAATTCGTATACCTCGGCGATACAAAAGAATGGAAGGCTTTCCGGTGCCTTCCATCAACTCTAACCTAGTTGTTATCTGATTTTTCTTTTGCTGCTGCTGCTTTCTTTTTCTGAGCATCTGCAGCTTTACGAGACTTCTGTGCTTTTTTTTCAGCTCGATAAGCATTCTTCGATTCTTTCGCTGCGTTATTGGCATCGCGCTCCACGCGGCTAGCTTCTTTCGCCTTTACCTGCGCATCTGATTTTTTAGTTTTCAGATCGGACATCTTCTCCTCATTTTTTGTATTCTGTTTTCTTGCCTGATCTTTTTTATCGGCCTGCGCCAGGCTGTCCATTCTTTGATATTCTTCTTTGCTCATCAACGGAGGCTCTTGTGCAAATACCCTGGTAGTTAAAAGAAGTGAGCTTGCTAAGGCTAATGTCAAGATAATTTTTTGTGTTTTCATAATGTTTTTGCCATGCATAAGAGCATTGACATATATACAACAAGGACGGTCAACTTAACGTTGCAATAGTTCGATATATTATTAATATATATACTATTTACAAGAATGATTTAGATACGGGTATTTGATGCCTTATTATGAGTATATTTATATACAATATATTGAGTGGTGATTTCATAGTTTCTATCGGTTACGTGTTTTCTGCATTGGTCGTGCTAGCATATTATATATATCAAATGAAATTGTTGCTCAGTTTTGGGCGGGAGTTTAAGTCTTGTTTATGTTTTTTTTTATGCCTGTGCAGCGTTTAATGCGTAGGCTCTGATATAGTGCGCGTTGGATTGGGGTTATGGTATAGGCGTTAACTTGGTTAATACACCATGTCTGATACGCCCGAGGGACAAGGATGTGCCGATGGGATAAGTGATGGCACGTTTTTGTCTGACTAGTATAGTATTTCGCGGATACTATAAGAACAAAGAGATATGAATAATATAGAGCAAGCTCCATTGGTTAAGGTGATACATGTTGTATCCCGCATTGAGCTAAAGCAACTTTTAACAAGTATATTTAAGTACAATGCGGCGGTAGGGTTCCGATATAGGCTCATCGATGATGTGTGGAGACCAGATTTTATGAAAGTGAACCAACTCACCGAAAGAGGTGTAATGCTGGAAACTGACCGTGGTAGCAGACTTTTATTTATTCCGAATCTTTCTGCGATTGCCCAATTTGAATTAGACGACAGCTGGGGACAATTTGAACCTTATTTGCATTACAATGTATTTAGCGGAACTGCGTATATACCTGTGCGGGCAAAGACGCAAACAAGGTTGAAAATACTGAAGTAAACATGGCGCAATGCACGAACACGCATATGCGTTGATATACCTTCTTTATTCCAGGATTGCAGATGTACCAATATCCGGTATACGTTACCCTTAAACATTCAGCTGCGGGAGTCAATGAGACTATAAAATTATGAGCTATAGAACCAATTCAGACAACATTTATCCAGAGGGTACGCTAATCACTGCACTTGTCAATCCGGCTTTGCAGTTGAAGATTGTGAAGTACTACCAGCGCATTTATTACTGCGCTATTGTTGGAAAAGAGACACAAAAGCAACTGGCCTACTTCGAGCGTGAGTTGATACCGCCTGCGGGTTTTTCTAAAGATTAAAAATCATTAGCAAATGTCTATGGGATTTTACTATATAAACTCAGCCCGTGCCGTGAACACTATGACAGGGGAAGTTAATGCTTGCATCGGGGTTTCTTCATAAAAACGGATAACGTGACGTACAAGAAGCAAAGTTTAATAATAAACCTTCAAAACGAATCTTATGAATAATATAAAAAATCCGGAGGAATTGTGGAAACTGCAGAAAGCGAAACTCAAATTGATATTTGCTCATCTTCATGAGGACGACTTTCAATACGATTATGGAAAGAAAGATTTGATGTTAAAGAATCTCGAGTTAAAGCTAGGAAAATCAAGAGAAGAACTTGAGCAACTGCTGTTAGGGCTATAAAGTGCAATGTGAGTTACGTCTGTGTTTCATAGGCCTTAACTAATATAGGTTAATATATATGGGTTGGGTTAGAAGAATTTGTATCCAACCATAAATTGATAATAGACTAAGCGATACCGAGGTGTGTCGCTGGTTTCATTTTGTCTGTTATCCAGTAAATCGAACACCAATCTTGGACTAAAGGTAAATTTCTTTTTAGTAAGCTCGAACCCAAGTATTGCAGATATCGTGTGTGTACGAAGTGCGTCAAGATTGAATTCGTCACGTGTTGATTGGGAAGGTTCTCCTGAAAATTGGTCGCGCTGTTTTAGAAGGTACGAATACTGAGGTCCGGCCATAACTTTGAAAAAACTTGTAGGCTGGAATGCTACAAGCACGGGTACATCAAGGTATGTTGTTGTACGTTTCAGGTTGTAGTTCTCTGCAAAGAGCAGACCGCTAGCCTGCACACTGCGTTGTGATATGTGCACCTCCGGACGCAGTAAAATATATTTGCCCAAAGGTAGATCTGCAAACACAGCGATAGCAAACCCAACCTTAGGCTCTACGTTAAATACTTCGCCTTCTGTACTGTAAGCACTTGTGATATTTATACCAGCCTGTATTCCGATCGTCCATGGCGAATTGGCGAACGATAATGAGTATAGTGTGCTATCGGATTGTGCTTTTAAGCCTGGTAATAGCATTGTATATGCGAATATTATAAGTAGTATCTTTTTCATACGATGATATATCCAATGAATGGCATCATCTACAGACAGACAAATCCATTGATATTTCTATGCTAGGAAATATCTCTGGATTTGCACTGTCTCTTAGATAATCTCTTTTATAAAGATCCGTAAACTCTGCGGAACTGTGTTGTATCGGAGCGTGATTTTGTTACATATATCTCACTAATCGGAATACGTCTGTGATATATACAACTTTTACCTGCTTTAATGTAATGCAAATCGGAGTGAAGTAAATCATCTTTGTAGTAACCGGGGATGCGAGGCTGATAATGCCTGCCGGTAGATTCGATAAATGTAAAATAGTAATATATAAACAACTAATAAAAAATGATACAAATTATAAGAAAGCTTCTTGATGAAATCGGCCTTATCTGGCCCTTCACATCCACTCCAGCTCCGTTAACATTTACACGGGTTGTTGAGAAATTTGATGCTGCAGACCGGTATCTTCGTCCTTTTAAGCATAAAATATAGTCCTATGTCAGTTTATATACTGGCGTTGCGCATTTAGCGATAACGTGGAGACTACTTAAAATTACTGTTCTGGAGAGGCGTGCTTCTGGAAGATCCTTCGTGAGAAGGTATCTTCTATGAGCACTGCTTACTATTGAAATAGAATATATATCAGATCGCTGATAATCTTTTTACGAATGATATAAAGTTCTCCCTGGCAGGTTTATACAATGCATGTGGTTGAGCATGAAGGAAAGAATTTACCATCTGCACCTATAGCAGCAGGCCCAAGAGTGCGTACGTCTTTTGAACTAAACTATTTAGGAATGAACACATTTGCAATAGGCGATGTAGTTAAGCTTTCATCGGCTGATGTGCCGATGACGATTAATTCCGAAGCTGCCAATAATAACTATGTTGAATGTATCTGGTTTAATACAAAGGGAAAGCCTGTTCGACAGGACTTTCACGTTGATGCTCTCGAATATGTGAGAAGTCGGGTTCCCAATCCGAAAGAGTGACTCAATTTCTGTGACGGTCGGTCGTGGGCTTTTTTCCTATCCATAGTGACTGGGAGCTATACATTCCTGCCAGTACTCAATAATTTTTTTTAGGGTCTCTTTTAGTTTGTCCATTGTGTTAGGCTTTATGAAAAATCCCTGTATCGACATTGCATAAGCGTCAAGGACAGCCTTCTTTGTTCCACCTGTGGTAAAAAACAGATAGGGAATACACTTCGTTTGAAGCTGCTCATTCGTGAAGATCTTACTTCGCAATTCAAACCCGTTTATCTTCGGCATATTGATGTCTGAAAGAATGAGAAAAGGTTGCACATCCGTTCGGTTTAAATAGTGAAGCGCTTCTTCACCATCAATGAAATAAATAATCTCGTTTTCATATCCCAGTTCGCTGAATATCTCGACCAATACCGCCTGGTCGTCCATATCGTCTTCAATTACTACTATTGGTCCTGCTTTATTCATAAGTTTATATACTGGTGTGAGGGTTTATAAATCAATCCGGGATAACGACTGTCGCTAACGTGAACCGAAGATATGCATGGAAACAATCACCAAGATAGCTTTTGACTCGCGTGGTGTTTGTCTGTACGATTGATAGTTGAAGGTACACATAATTCTTTGGATAACAGCGCGTAGTGCTTTTAAGCAGGCGTAGCAGTTTTAGTTACGTATTGAAAGTACTCCCGGCAAATTAATCAGGCTGGTAATTACTTGGAGTGATCATAGTATATATTTTACCTGAATGAGATCGCGAGTCGGGAAAGTTACTAACGCTTGTGCTTTAGGAGCTTCTGTTTACAGGCTATATACTTCAACAATGAGGCAGTGTTGATTTGCAAACCAAAAGGAATTTTATATTGTTATAAGAATAGTAAAAGGTATGTGGATGAAAGTAGACGCTGCTACAATCTTTGCCTGTTGGTATCTATAATGTACCCAAAATTTGATGCGTTGATGTTTGATATTTCATTTGTTCGGACATTACGATGCATTATTCCATAAACATCAAATCATGACAACACTCCCAATATATTTGAAATGCCGTTTTTTTGATGCTGAAGATGCAAGTATGGTTTACACATTTAAGATCGGCACAAGTGGAGTTGAGGCACATCCGTTTCAGTTATATAGATTAAAAGATGATGGTACGGGTAATTGGGAGAACCTTTCTGTTTATGCATCAGTAGACGATGCAGTGATGGTATTGTTGAAGGAACTTCTTTCTGCTGAACTGACGGAGGAAATATATCATGGGCAGGCGACTATCAATCCCGCTGAGATAATAGAGAAAATAAATCTGGGCGAGCGTTCTATAGCTATTTTTAATGATAAACTGAGAGCGCTTTTCAAACTTGATATTGACGTTAGTTTCGAAGACTTGATAGAAAGAAAGTGATATTAAGCGAACGGTTTATCAGCAATGGCTTCGGTGGCATGATATTATTAAACCAGGAAAGGGGGAAGTCCTTCGGGACTAAAATTCAATGGATGGTGCCAATACGATTTATGAAGCGGAAACTGATAGTAAGAGTTTTCTTACCGATTATGATATCTATCTTTTCAAGGCGGGCAGGCACTTTAAGCTTTATGAGAAACTGGGAGCACATGTTATTGCTTTAAATGGTATATCGGGTGTATACTTTGCCGTATGGGCGCCTAATGCTATAGCAGTGAGTTTAATAGGTGATTTCAATTACTGGGATGGCACAACCACTTCACTTAAAGCACGTGCCGATGACTCTGGTATCTGGGAAGGTTTTTTTACGAATGTAAAGCATGGGGACCGTTATAAATATAGTATTGAAACCGAAGGCGGTGTTATTGTCGACAAGACTGATCCTTTCGCACGCTATGCGGAAGGACCCCCGGGAAATGCTTCATTAGTGTGGAGTACGGTATATAACTGGAAGGACGGATCCTGGCTTGAACAACGAAAGTCAAAGGTTGGTAAAGCGCAGCCCTATTCGGTATACGAAGTCCATCTGGGATCATGGCGAAGAAAGCAAAATGAAGCCAGGGATTTTTTTTCGTACACGATACTCGCTGATGAATTGGTGAAATACGTTACAGAAATGGCATTTACACACGTGGAGTTTATGCCGATAATGGAGCATCCATTCTTTGGTTCATGGGGTTATCAGATCACTGGTTATTTTGCGCCTACCAGCCGGTATGGATCGCCCAATGAATGCATGTATCTTATTGATCGCTTCCATCAGGCCGGTATAGGTGTAATTATAGATTGGGTG
>CAMLLI010000064.1 GCA_946480685.1 uncultured Flammeovirgaceae bacterium
ATATACCGGCTGATATAACCCTTCGTCTCGATTCACTCGACCGCACGGTCGACTGGAGCTACGATGCTTTTATTCAACATCGCAGCAAACCTCAGTCGCTATATTTCACGTTCGGAAAGATCATCTGGAAATACCTGGCCACAAAAGACTTTGAGACACTTGCTCCCGAACAACAATGGCAGGAAATTCAAGCTATCAGACAGCAGCTTGAGAACCCGGTATATTTCATTAGTCAGGCCGACAATACACTGGCACTTTCACTAATACCCTACGGACCTATATTAAAAGAATTCCGTGATCCCATAAAGGCTACCAACGAGTTCTTTTATACCTATACACAACAGGCTGCCTTCATTCGCGAAAAGGCTGCGACTACATCCTTACTTCGAAATAAACTGCAAAGCTCAGAAGCATACTATCAAAAAACATTCGACAAGCTCGCAGAGGTAGAAAGCGACAATCACTATAAAGTATGGGCCGACCTGGTTATGGCCTATATGCATGAGATCAAACTCGGAACAGAGAAAGTAACACTCCCTGATTTTTACCATGAAAATAAACCGGTAGAGATAAAACTTAAGAAAGATATATCTCCCCAAAAAAACGCAGAAGTCTTTTATCGCAAAGCCAAAAACCAGCACATCGAAATACAGCGTCTGCAGGAAGTACTCGAAGCAAAAGAAAAAGAAATCGAACAACTCAAACAACAACTTCACGAGTTTGAGACAATTGGAGAACTGAAGACGCTGCGCAAAACCATTTCCAGTAAAGGACTTGCTGATGAAAAAGAAAAGCAAAGTGCTCCGTTACCGTTCCACGAGTTTGAAATGAATGGCTTTAAAATCTGGGTAGGACGTAATGCACAGAACAATGATATACTTACTTTCAAATACGGCTTTAAAGAAGACTTGTGGTTGCATGCCAAAGATGTAGCAGGCTCGCATGTGCTGATCAAATATCAATCCGGTAAAAATTATCCGAAGGATGTTATTGAACGGGCAGCGCAACTCGCAGCCTATAATTCAAAACGCAAAACCGAAACGTTGTGCCCTGTAATTGTAACGCCTAAAAAATTTGTGCGAAAAAGAAAGGGAGATCCAGCGGGGGCTGTCGTTGTGGAAAGAGAGGAAGTAATTCTTGTGGAACCTCCTAAGAGTGTGTAATTTTTATTGCCCGCAGAAGACGCAGATTTTCGCAGACGAATTACGCAGATCAAATACTATATACTCCTGCGATATATATACTGACTATTTTTTCTCTTCATCAAAATGCTTCTGCGTATATCTGTGCGTTCTGCGGGAAAAAATCATTCGAGCCCACGCACTACCAATCGAAGTTCATTCAGCATCATAGCCGTAGCTCCCCACACCACTTCTCCATCTATTTCAAAGTGAGGAGCCATCATTCTGTACTGTCCCGCTGCTATAATTTCCTTTTGGAGTACAGCCTCTTCACGCAGTAAATCGAAAAGATCTGCGGCCAGTATTCTCGCAACCTCTCGTTTATCAGGCGTAAATACAGGATTCTCAATAGTACCTACAATGGGAGTTACCAGGAAATTACTCGGTATCACAAAAAAATCAGAGAGTCTTCCGAGTACATTTACTTTACTGCTATCTATACCGATCTCCTCCTCCCCTTCACGTAACGCTGTCTCAATCGGGTTCTCACCGTTTTCAGCTTTACCACCTGGCAAACTGATCTGACCACTGTGTGCTCCTAAATATTCAGGACGTTTTATCAGCGGAAACTTAACGATACCATCTTCCTCATATAGCAGGATCAAAACACTTCCCGGTTTCGCAGGCAGCTTGTGTTCAAATTTAGGAATAGTTGAACCTACAGGTATAGCACGCATCGGCTCATGCGCGGTAGCCCCGGGCAACTCCAGCAACAGGCGTTCAGAAAGTTTTTGTTTCAGTTCTTCAAAAGACATGTTATTTACAAGGTTTCATACTCACAGAACCTCCCTCCTTATTGGCAACCGATTTTTCGTATGCCTTGCATGCGTTCTCAAAGTCTTTCGTCTGCAGGTAAGCCTCTGCGAGGTATATATATACTTTATCGATGAACGGATCCATTGATTCGGCCTGCTTCAACACACGAACGGCATCTTCATATTGCTTGGTCTCCAGGTAATAAATGCCTTTGTTGCGATACGCCCACCCGTTGTATGGATCAAGACTGATGCTTTGGTCAATATCGCTCCGCGCTTTATCAATATTATTCGTCATCAGGTATATATAGCCACGGTTGTTGAGAAAGAACGGATCATCCGGTTTAATCGCCAATGCCTGTGCAAGCCATACGTGTGCCTGGTCGTAATTCTTTTTCTCCGCTTCAATCATCGCGAGTGCATTCAATGCGTTTGCCTCCTTCGGATTGATCTGCAGCGCACGTTGTAACTCAGCCGCTGCACGATCAAACTCTTTCTTGTAAAAATATAGTGTACCTATATTCACTACGATCTCAGCGTTCGCAGGCTCAATTGTAGCGGCTTTACCAAACACTGCGAGGGCATCATCAAACTTGCGTTGCTTCGTATATACAAGTCCTTGTGTAAAGTATACAATAGCAGTATCGGGTTTTGCTTTTACAACCTTGTCCAGATCCTGCAAGGCGCGGTAATATTCCTTCAGTTCGTAATTTGCATTGGCACGATTCAATAAGGCATCAATATAGCCGGGTCTGCAGGCTAAGGCGCGATCGTATTGCTCAACCGCTTCGGTATATTTCTTTTGTGTAAAGTATAGCGTGCCGAGGTTGTTCAGGGCATCGGCAAAACAGGAGTCCAGTCGAAGTGCTTCTTTAAAATAACGCTCCGCTCCTTCCGCATTGCGAAGAGCAACCTGTTCGTTACCCTGAAGTAAATATCGCTGCAGCCTGGTTTCCTTACTATCGCTGCAGGCTACTGCTACACCTGCGAGGATGATCCAATACAATACCTTTCTCATTCACACGAAATCAAAAATGTGCACGTCAATATTTAATGCTATGGCTGCAAGTTGATTCTCAAAACTTAAAACACCAAACAATACCTTTCGTTCCGTTTACATACTTTCCGAACGGTGGTTAGTATGTAATAACAAGGACTATTGCCAATTTTTTTCAACCATTTTTCTGAATTAGTCGTTACAGATTTTGACTTTTCACAACAATTTGATTTATTCGCATCGCTTTAGAACAATGAACAGCAACATCACATCAGGCTTACACCACCACCATCATGGAAACAACACGATGCGTGGCACCGCCTTTTAGTGAATTTTGAAATAGAAAAAATTTATGGGCTTGTCACGGTGTGGCAAGCCCTTTTTGTTTACTGAGTTTTAAAAGAATATATAGTTCACACTACGCACAGGAACCCGGCAGCAACAAGCTGCTAAAACTTTAACAACTATGAGTACTTTGTTACGAATCGCCATTCAAAAATCCGGACGCCTGCAGGAAGGTTCACTCGATCTGTTACGCGAAAGCGGACTCTCTTTCAGCAACGGCAAAGATCAACTGAAAACACAAGCCCGGAACTTCCCTGTAGAGATACTCTTCTTGCGAGATGATGATATACCACAGTATGTTGAAGACCAGGTTGCCGATGTTGGTATTGTTGGCGAAAATGTATTCTGCGAAAAGAAAAAAAATAACGAGCTCGTAAAGCGACTCGACTTTGCCAAGTGTCGTTTGTCAATGGCGGTGCCACGTTCTGAAAATTATACCGGTGTGCAATGGCTCAACGGTAAAAACATTGCTACCTCCTACCCGAATATTGTTAAAGACTTCCTTCAGAAAAATAATATCAAGGCCGGCATTCATGAAATCAGCGGCTCCGTTGAGATCGCGCCCGGTATAGGGTTGGCCGATGCTATCTGCGATCTCGTGAGCACAGGCAGTACGTTGTTAAGCAACGGACTGAAAGAAGTAGAAGTGGTGATGCAATCCGAAGCCGTGATCATTGCTAATCCTACACTGGATGCTGAAAAGAAAAAGATCCTCGAAAAACTTCTGTTCCGCATTGAAGCTGTACGCAAGGCCAAGAACACAAAATATATACTGATGAACTGTCCGAATAGCGCGATTGAAAAAATCACAAGTGTTATACCGGGTATGAAGAGTCCGACTATTATACCGCTGGCGCGTGAAGGGTGGAGTTCGTTACATTCTGTAGTGGATGAAAATGATTTTTGGGAACGTATCGATCAGCTGCGCGAGTTTGGTGCAGAAGGCATATTGGTAGTACCGATTGAAAAGATGATCGTATAGTATATATCACACCCTACAAGTTATACCATGAAGATATATTCCAATCCATCGCAGGAGACGTGGGCCGAATTATCAAAACGTCCCCAACTGGAACTTGAATTTCTGGACAGCTCCGTTCGTAACGTTCTGAATCGCGTAAAAAAATCCGGTGACGATGCTTTACGCGAACTGACACTGCAATACGATAAAGTATCGATACAGGAACTGCGTGTAACCGAAGCCGAACTTGCCGAAGCAGAGAAATCATTACCTGCATCATTGAAGCAAGCCATTACAACTGCCGCAGCCAACATTGAAAAATTTCACGCTGCACAAAAGCGCGATGTAATGACGGTTGAGACATTGCCCGGTGTAACCTGCTGGCGCAAAGGCGTAGCGATCGATAAAGTAGGTATATATATACCGGGAGGTTCTGCTCCACTCTTCTCTACAGTACTTATGCTGGGTGTGCCTGCTAAACTGGCGGGTTGTAAAGAAGTGGTGCTTTGCTCACCACCCGATAAGTCCGGAAAGATCAATGCTGCTATACTCTTCGCAGCAAAGCTTGTTGGTGTTACGCGCATCTTCAAAGCAGGCGGTGCACAAGCGATAGCCGCGATGGCATTCGGCACACAAAGCATTCCGAAAGTTCACAAGATATTCGGACCCGGCAACCAGTATGTAACCAAAGCAAAACAACTGGTAATGGAAGAAGGTCTCGCGATTGATATGCCTGCAGGACCATCTGAAGTATTGGTGATGGCCGATGAAACTGCTGATGCATCCTTCATAGCAGCTGATTTACTTTCACAGGCAGAGCACGGAGAAGACAGCCAGGTAATGCTCGTGCTTAACAACGACTCGATGGTTGCTGCTATCCAAAACGAAATCAGTAAACAACTCGAACAATTACCGCGCAAAGCTATAGCAGAGAAATCACTTGCCAACAGTCGCGTCATCATCATCAACGATCAGGCAACAGCGCTCGACTTCATTAACGAATACGCTCCCGAGCACCTCATCATCAATACCAAAAATGCCGATGCCGTTGCAGCTTCCGTGAGTAACGCAGGCTCTGTGTTCATCGGTAACTATTCTCCGGAAGCTATAGGAGACTATGCATCCGGTACCAATCACACGCTACCAACCAATGGTTTTGCAAAAGCATTTGCCGGCGTATCGCTCGAAAGTTTCATGAAGTATATAACGTTTCAGAAACTTACGGAAGAAGGTATAAAGAAGCTCGGTCCGGTAGTAGAAGAAATGGCTGAAGCCGAACAACTCGCAGGCCACAAACGTGCCGTAACCATTCGCCTCGAAAAACTAAAGTAACATAAACACCTGCACACATAAACACCAAAACACGTAAAAAGTGAGTAAGAAGAAATCATTTCCGGATATCAACACCCTCGTTCGCAGAAACATTCTGACTATGAAACCCTATTCATCTGCACGCGATGAATTTAAAGGTGAAGCAGAAATATACCTGGACGCGAATGAGAATCCATACCAATCGCCTTATAACCGTTATCCGGATCCGCTGCAGTGGAATGTGAAGAAAGAACTCGCGGCAATCAAGAATGTAAATCCCAAGCAGATATTTCTGGGAAACGGAAGTGATGAACCTATCGATTTATTGATCCGCGCATTCTGCGAACCCAACCAGGATTCTATACTCATCACCGAACCGACCTACGGTATGTATTCGGTATGTGCTGAAGTAAATGTCGTGAATGTTCAGCGTGTACTTCTCACTCCCGATTTTGATATAGACCTCGATGCATTTCCAAGCACATTCGATGCTACTACGAAAATTATATTCCTGTGCAGTCCGAATAATCCAACGGGTAATTTATTAAGCCGTGATAAAATCCTCGAAGTATTAAAACGCTTTTACGGATTGGTTGTAATCGATGAAGCCTATATTGATTTTGCCAAGAGTAAAAGTTTCCTGGAAGACCTCGCGAAGTATCCGAACCTTGTTGTGTTACAAACTTTCTCTAAAGCCTGGGGGCTTGCAGGTCTCCGTCTCGGTATGTGTTTCGCATCGGAAGACATCATCAACGTTCTGAATAAAATTAAATATCCGTACAACGTAAACATCCGCACGCAAGAGCTTGCGCTCGATGCACTCGAGAATGTACACGTTATGGAAGAATGGGTAAAAGAAATTATCAAGCAACGAACCAAGCTTGTCAAGTCACTCGAAAAACTTTCGATTGTAGAAACTATATATCCTTCCGATAGTAATTTTATACTGGTGCGGGTAAAGGATGCCCCGGCTACGTATCAATATTTACTCGAGCACCGCATTATTGTGCGTGATCGCTCACGTGTAACGCTTTGCTATAACTGCATTCGCATTACCATCGGTACACCGGAAGAAAACGAACGTCTTATTAAAGCCCTGGAAGAATTATGAAAAGAGTATTGTTCATAGATCGCGATGGAACCCTCATCATCGAACCTCCTGATGAGCAGATTGACTCCCTTGAGAAACTGGAATACTATCCCGGTGTATTTACCTGGCTGAGCAAGATCGCTGCCGAAACAGACTTTGAACTGGTAATGGTAACAAACCAGGATGGTTTGGGTACAGAGAGTTTTCCGGAAGACACCTTCTGGCCTGCTCAAAACAAAATGCTCAAGGCACTGGTAAATGAAGGTATACATTTTCCGAAGATATATATCGACAGAAGTTTTCAACGCGAGAACAAGCCTACTCGCAAACCGGGCACTGGTATGCTCACCGAATTCTTCACAGATGCATATGATCTGAAGAATTCATTTGTACTAGGCGATCGCCTGACCGATGTGGAGCTTGCTAAAAATTTGGGAGCAAAAGGCATACTGCTCAACAACGGTAGCCTGGCAGAGAAAATGAAAGCGCAGAACCTGGAAGAGCACTGCGCCCTGACTACAACATCGTGGAAAGATATATATACCTTCCTCACCAAACCGAACCGCAAAGCAACGGTAAAACGCACGACCAAAGAGACTGATATAGCTATAGCGATCGACCTGGATGGCAGCGGTAAATCTCAGATTGAGACCGGACTCGGTTTCTTCGATCACATGCTCGATCAGCTGGCCCGGCACGGTAATATAGACCTCGCTATAAAAGTAAAAGGCGATCTGCACATTGATGAACACCACACCATTGAAGATACGGCACTTGCACTCGGTGAAGCTTTTTTCAAAGCACTGGGCGACAAGCGTGGTATAGAACGTTATGGTTTTTGTTTACCAATGGATGATTGTCTCGCACAGGTAGCGATTGATTTCGGTGGAAGACCGTGGATCGTTTGGGACGCTGAGTTCAAGCGTGAGAAGATCGGTGAGATGCCAACGGAAATGTTCTATCACTTTTTCAAATCATTTTCCGATACATCCAAAAGTAATCTGAACGTGAAGGTAGAAGGCACGAACGAGCATCATAAGATCGAGGCTATATTTAAGGCTTTCGCGAAAGCTATAAAAATGGCAGTCCGTAAAGAAGGGAATCAATTGCCCAGTACCAAAGGTATATTATAACACTAAACGTTTAACAGAACGTACAATATGAAGCTCGCGATCATTAAATATAATGCAGGCAACATTCAATCCGTTTCATTCGCGCTCGAGCGACTCGGGGTCGATTTCACGATAACCGACAATGCTGAGGAGATCATGAAAGCCGACAAGGTATTGTTTCCAGGTGTAGGTGAAGCCAGCACGACCATGCAATACTTGCGCGATAAAAAACTTGATCAGCTTGTACCTGCACTCAAACAACCCGTGCTGGGTATATGCCTGGGCATGCAACTGATGTGCAGATATTCTGAAGAGAACAATACAACCTGCATGGGTATATTTAATGAAGACGTAAAATTGTTTGTTCCGAAAGACGATCTGAAAGTGCCACACATGGGCTGGAACAATGTAGTGAAGGCCAACGGATGGCTTGACCCGGCCATTGAAAATCAGTATGCGTATTTTGTACACAGCTATTATGTGCCGGTTAATGCCTATACATCGGCTGTAACCGAGTATATTACTCCGTTCAGTTCCGCCATGCACCGCGATAACTTTTACGCGGCACAATTTCACCCGGAGAAATCGGCAAAGGCCGGTGAGCTGGTACTGAAAAGTTTTTTAAAGGTATAATTTAACTTTAACGCGATAACAACAACCCAACCGCATCAACCTCATGAGAATTATTCCTGCCATTGATCTGATAGACGGCAAATGCGTAAGGCTTACGCAAGGCGACTATGCTCAGAAAAAAGTATACAACGAAAATCCACTGGATGTTGCCAAGTCGTTTGAAGACCAGGGCTTGCAATATTTACACCTGGTAGACCTCGATGGTGCCAAAGCCGGAAAAGTTACCAACTGGAAAGTAGTGGAGAGTATAACTACGCATACCAAACTGACGGTTGACTTTGGTGGTGGTATAAAAACAGACGATGAAATACGAAAACTTTTTGAGCATGGTGTGCAGCAGGTAAACCTCGGAAGCATCGCGGTGAAGGAGCCTCAGAAAGTGATTCAGTGGATCGATGAGTTTGGCTCTGACAAGATCATTCTCAGTGCCGATGTAAAGAACAACACGATCGCGATCAGTGGCTGGCAGGAAAGTTCATCCATCAACATCCGGAATTTTCTTCGCGACTATATTGAGAACGGTATTGAATATGTTACCTGCACCGACATCAGTACGGATGGTATGCTTACCGGTCCAAACATAGAACTATATAAAACATTAATACTTAGTTTCCCGCAGCTTCACCTGGTAGCAAGTGGTGGCGTAGGTACGATGGAAGATCTGCAGGAACTGAAGCGGATTGGTGTAGATGGTGTCATTGTAGGAAAAGCTATATACGAAGGACGTGTAAAGCTGGAGGAACTGGCGTTACTATAAACGCAACCTATAGCAAACAGAAAAACGATCAGGATTTAAACTATATACCATTGCTGACAAAAAGAATTATACCGTGTCTCGACATTAAAGATGGCCGCACGGTAAAGGGTATAAATTTCGTAAACATCCGCGATGCAGGCGACCCGGTAGAACTGGGCGCTACCTATGCGGAACAAGGTGCAGATGAACTCGTGTTCCTCGATATATCTGCTACTAATGAGCAACGCAAAACATTCTCCTCACTGGTAAAAGATATAGCGCGCCACATCAATATACCGTTTACGGTAGGCGGTGGTATCAGCAGTGTTGCCGATGTTGCTCCCCTGCTCGAAGCCGGTGCCGATAAAGTAAGTATAAATTCAGCAGCTGTGCGCAATCCTAATCTGATCGATGAACTTTCAAAAGCGTTCGGTGCGCAATGTATTGTACTCGCGATTGATGCACGCAAGATTGACAACACCTGGACCGTACATACACACGGAGGTAAAAATCCTACCGACAAAAAACTTTTCACCTGGGCGAAAGAAGGACAGGAGCGCGGTGCCGGTGAAATACTTTTTACCAGCATGGATCACGATGGAACGAAGGCAGGCTTTGCCAACGACCCGCTCAGTAAACTTCATCAACTGCTGCAGATACCGGTGATTGCCTCGGGAGGTGCCGGCACGAAAGAACATTTTATCGATGCGTTTATTCTGGGTAAAGCAGATGCGGCACTGGCAGCCAGTATATTTCACTTCGGTGAGATCAAGATACCGGAACTGAAATCATTCCTGAACAACAACAATATTACTGTACGGATGAACTGATACTATGTATAGTTTATCCCACGCTACATCAACCGAATACATAATGAAAGATCTGAACATAAAATTCTCCAAGCTCAACGGACTTGTCCCTGCTATTGTACAAGACGCACGCACCAACAAAGTGCTGATGCTGGGCTTTATGAATGAAGAAGCGTATAAGAAAACATTACTTGATAAACGGGTAACATTCTACAGTCGCAGCAAGCAACGTCTCTGGACAAAAGGAGAAACATCTGGTAACTTTCTGGAGCTGGTAGATATACTCTTAGACTGCGATCAGGACACATTGCTTGTTAAAGCATATCCGAAAGGTCCTGCGTGTCATACCGGTGCAGACACGTGCTTCAACGAAACCAATGACGACTGGAATCTCTCATCACTCGAAGCCATCATCAAAGATCGCAAAGCCAATCCACAAAAAGGTTCCTATACCAACAAGCTGCTCGACTCTGGTATAAATAAAGTAGCACAGAAAGTTGGCGAAGAAGCCGTAGAGCTTGTAATCGAAGCCAAAGACGACAACAAAGACCTATTCCTCGGCGAAGCCTCCGACCTGCTATACCATTACCTTGTACTGCTCACCGCAAAAGGCTACACGCTGAATGAAGTGCTTGACGTACTGAAGAAGCGACACGCGAAATAGCTGCGAGCCCTTCTTTGAGAT
>CAMLLI010000065.1 GCA_946480685.1 uncultured Flammeovirgaceae bacterium
GGATGGACACACTGCTACTATTCCAGGCGAATTTATGATTGATGAGCACGGCAAGTTATCGATTGTACACTATGGCCGCTTTGTTGGCGATCATCTGCCGGTGCATACATTCTTTTAATATTGTTATGCAGCAACGCGGTTCGCGATGTCGGTATATTTTTGCAGAAGCTGCTTTCTATACTGCGAAGGTTTTATACCGGCATATGACTTGAACCACTTTGTGAAGTTGGAAGGGTCGTATGTAAGTATACGGGCAACATCAGCAATGGAGTTCTGCTTGTTGTCCAACAGTCCTTTTGCTACTTCCAGGATTTTGCGTTCGTAGAAGTAACACGGATGTTTGCCTGTCAGATTTTTAATAACATTACTCAGGTGTGTGGGGTGTATAAATAACCGCCCGGCTATTTCGTGCAGTTCAAACATCTCATCCACCTTTCCATTCAGTACATCTTGCAGATGCTCATCAATCACCTGCAGATACTTATCAAAGATCTCTTCACTTCTGGATTGATACATTGTGATATTTTTTTGAGTTTCAGCGAATTGAAATTATGATAGTCGTTAAAGGTCTCAACGGCCCACAACAAAAATATGGTGAGGTTTTCAGAAAAAATGGTGAGCAGTTCAGTTTTCATCCTGGTTTACCATAAACATGGCGGTTGGAACGAAACGCTTGAACAATTCATCCTTAAGTGCTTCGTCAACCGGTAAACTTTTTAGCGCGACAGACATACAGGAAAGCCAGGCAACGGCATCGTCTTGTGTGATTGTATGTGGCATATGGCGCGCTCTTAGTCGCGGATGTCCGAATTTTTCAGAATATAGTGCCGGGCCACCAAAAAATTGTGTGAGGAATAAGCGTTGTCTTTCTTTGATCTCGTTCTTGTCTGTCTTGAACAAATGCGCTATCTGTTCATTCTCAAAAACAAGATCATAAAAACGATCTACCAATGTTCTCAGATTTTCCTCTCCCAGCTCATTGTACAATGTTGTTTGCATGCGTCAATATTGAAAAATTCTAATTTCAAAAGCAATGCATCATCAGCAGGTCATCAAGTAAACCGCTCCGCTGATCAAGCAAATTATTTTCATTCCGGCCGACTATGTTCCTTTACAGCGTAAACGGTAAAACAGTTCTTTTCACCTTAAATTTTTAATGCTATGAAATCAATAATCAATACATCCGGCACGCTGAGGCTGCTGATGTGGATTGCCGTTAGTGCAATTCTGTTTTCGTTTTCCGGTGACATGGGTACTGACAGTTATAAAGTTTATCTGAATGACAAACTTGTGCTGCAGCAATATGTAATGCGACAGGCGGCTGCAATTCCTACACTTCCGCTCGAAGGGGCAGAGGCTACGGACGAACTAAGAATCTACTATAATCACTGCGGTAAGATTGGTACATCGCGCAAGATTTCTATTCAGAGTGATGCCGATAAAAAACTGAAGGATTGGAGCTTTGCAGATGTAAGCGGTACAGATACCGGTATGGATTTCAAGGTAAAAGATATACTCTCGCTCGGCAAAGCAAACGACGATGTAAAGATCATCTATACCTCGACCGAAATTCCGGACGGTATTACACTGGCTTCTGTAGCTGTGAAAGACAGGAAGACAGCTTCCAATTAATTGGTCAGGGAAATAGTCAAGCGAGATATAGTATACTGCTATATCTCGCTTTTTTATGGCTATAGATGCTATTGATCCGGTGCAGGCGCCAGATTCGTGGCAACACCGATTCGTGTCCAGCCGTTAATAGCGATAATCGCCATCATTACCTGTGCAGTATATTTCTCGCCGAGCACTTTTATAGCGTTGTTATAAGTAGCATCCGACAGTCGGTTTTGTATCAGCGTTACTTCTTCGGTAAGGGATAGAATAGCCTGCTCTTCCGCTGTGAAGAAAGGTGTTTCCCTCCAGCACGTTAGTGCATAGATTCGTTGTTCCGTTTCGCCATGCTTGCGTGCATCTTTCGTATGCAGGTCTACACAATACGAGCACCCGTTAATTTGCGCTGCCCGGATTTTGATAAGCTCTTTATGTGTTTTGGACAGCTGTGTTGTGGCCAGATATTTTTCAAAAGCCTGCATCACCTTGTAACCTTCGGGTTCGATTTCGTTCATTTTGAATCTCTTTTCCATAAATCAATAATGTTTAATGACAGGACAAAGGAGCGAATCCCGACCAACAAAAATCTTAATCTTGTTCAAGAAAGGAGAGAACGTTATCCTTTTCGCGCGCGGATCTTGCTCAAAAATTCAGGCGTAAAGCCCAGATAGGAGGCGAGCATATATTGGGGCACCCGTTGTACAAATTCCGGAAATGCATTATTGAAATGGCGATACCGTTCTTCGCCGGAAAGACTGTAGATATAGTGTATGCGATTCAGCGAAGCTGCGAAGGCGCGTTGTAAAATAATTCTGAAGTAACGTTCCAGCGCAGGTACTTTATGGAACAATTCATCTTCAACCGATTTTTTCAGGATGATGATCTGCGATTCCTCAACAGCTTGTATAGTATATAGTGAAGGCTGCTGAAAATCCATGCTGGTATAATCGGTGATCCACCAGTTGTCAATAGCGAATTGAATGATTTGTTCTGAACCCTGATCGGTCGTGAAATACTTTCGGACACAGCCGTTCGCGATAAAGTAGTTTGCCTGGCATACTTGTCCTTGTTGCAAAATATACTCCTTGTTTGCTACTGTGCTAACCTGCAGATACGACTTAATGATTTCTTCCTCGTCTGCAGTCAAAGAGATATACTTTTTCAGATGATGAAACAGAGGGGTAAACATGCTGGTAAAGATGATAAATTATACGGGTCGGTACATGCGTTCTGATGAAGAAAAAGAAACGACACAAGACGCCATTTTAACAGTCCTGGATATTTTGCAGGTCCTCATTTTTGAACCAAATTGCTGAAAACGCTGGATGATGCCACAAATAAATGTCGCCTCTTGTTTCAGATGGAAGAACACAGATCTCTGCTTTCATCTTTGCTGAATTTGCATTTCCTTCGCGGGGAAGAAAGCTGTGATCCGTAACTTCTTTTTGTTAGTATGAATTTGAAGGGAAGAGATATGTTTGCCCAGGTTCATTGCCCGAGCGCGTTAGCTCCACACGAGCTTGATGCATACCTGGAACGTGGCTGGTTCAGGATGCGACAAAATATTTTCACAACCAACTTCGTACATTTCAAAGATCAGTTTTACAGCGCGCTGTGGCTGCGTGTATCACTTGCTGATCTGAAACACGATTCCGGTCGCGATAAATTGTTCAAACAGAACGCAGGCTTTCGCACAGAAATTCGTCCAGCCTCTGTTACAGAAGAGAAGGAAGCTCTATATGCCCGCTATCGCGAACAGATTTCTTTTGATCCAATTGCCTCACTCACGCAACTGCTATACGGTGACGCATCCACAACCAATATTTATAATTCTTTTGAAGTCGCGGTATACGATGGAGACAACCTGATCGCGATCGGTTTTTTTGATGTAGGTGCTGTTAGTGCTGCGGGTATTGTATCGGTATATGATCCTGCCTATAAGAAATATAGTCTCGGTAAGTATCTTATTTATTCAAAAATAGAGTATTGTAAAAAACAATCTCTTCAATATTTCTACCCCGGCTATTTTGTTCCCGGCTACAAAGCTTTTGATTACAAGTTGACCATCGGCCGATCGGCTCTCCACTTTCTGGCACTGCAAACACAGGAGTGGACTCCGATTGATAAGTTTTCCCCGGAGTATATACCTTATGCTGTCATGCAAAACCGACTGAAAGAAGTTCAGCAAATACTGGCAGGGAGAAAACTGGAGAGTAAATTGTTGAAGTACGAATTTTTTGATGCAAACCTGTTCCCCGAATTACGGAGTGCGGCACTTTTCGATTTTCCGGTGATGCTGATCTGTTCCGATGCCTGGAATAATGATCTTAATCATGTGATTGTCTTTGATGTGCGCGATGCACACTATCATTTGTTGCAATGCATACCGGTATATATACCCAATGTTCCGGTAAAGGATCCGGAGTTTTATTCGGAATATATCATTCGCGAGGAACACGAAATCTATATCTCTGCCACCGCTCAGGGCATCGTTGACTGGATGATAAACTATATGTCGCATCGAGATGTATCCGTATAAATACGGATGTTTATTTAAGCGTTTATCGTTAGCCTTCATACGCAATAAACCTGATAACAATTCTTTATACACACCTTTACATTTGCTCTACTCTAATAACTACCACCCAATTGAGCAAGGACTGTAAAATTAATTTTAGCAGGCCGTGTTAACTTGTTCTTTGAGTCTATACTTCTTTCTTGGAGTATACTGAAGTAGCAAGTATTGATCGTTTCGTGGAGATGCGTAACGTTATCAATATTTTGCGTAGCCCCAACTTCAGCATACCCTAACAATGGAAGGCAAGTATGATTTTTACATTTTCAAAAACGGTTTTCACTAATGGATGTATCTATATACCCCAGTTTATGAGGTGTAATAATACTACCCGCGACTGAAGACGATGTTGTTAGCGAGCGATTATAAATTTACCAGGTCCTCGTTCAGCAACGCTAAGGAAAATGCGAATAAATACAGGACTAAAAGAAATATAGCGTCAGCGGAATGCCTGCTTCAGGATTGTAAAGAAAGACGAATTAATGGCGGGAAAAATTGACGATAAGTTTAATGTTGAAGAGGTACGCAGCCTGCTTGAAACGGAAGCTCAACGCAACAAAGAGCTGGAGCGCTTAAACACACAACTGAAAGCGCAGAAGCAGATGCTGTATAAAATTATACAGGAGTTGTATGAGAAAGAAAAAGACAACCTGCTGAAATCCGAAGAGCTGGTGGCACAGAAGGAAGAGATCGAGTTGCAAAATCAGAAGCTTATTGAGTATGCTTTTTATAATGCGCATAAGGTAAGGGGACCCTTGGCGCGTATACTTGGCCTGGTATATCTGCTGAAGCGTGAGGCTGACAAGATTGGTTTTGTTGATAATGATCAGTATCTCGATAAATTGTCAGAGAGCGCCAATGAGCTGGATATCGCTGTAAGAGAAATGTCGCACTATTTAAATGAATAGTGTTAGATATATAGATGACGTAATTACTGTATTTAAACCTTGTAGAGATGACGGATGTGACATTGTTCTATGAAAAAGAATATGCCTGGGCACAATACAACGAAGTGGGCCGCTATGTAATGATTGCCTGGATTACATCACCAAGCTCAAAGGAGTATAGGGATGTTATGGAGATGTTGATTGAAGCGATGAAACGATTCAAAACCGGTAAACTTATTTTTGATAACCGAAAAGCCGGTGCGCTTTTACCTGCCGACCAGGAGTGGGCATTTACGGAGTGGCATAGTCGAGCGTTGGCCGCAGGACATACACACGTTGCTATAATTCAGTCGCCTGATATTTTTTCACAGATATCTGCTATAGATGTTTTGAGTCATGTTGCCATTCCAACGGCTTTCTTTGATAACACAGAAGATGCCATTACCTGGATGAGTGATTTTTATTAACATCCCATTCATACGGAATGTCGCGGCAAATACAGATATATACTACCCTCAAAGACGATTTGCACTTTGTAGAATACCTTCGCAAAAATTTTGACTGCGCCTTGTTTCAAAGTTTTGCTTCCACAGAAGAAGCTGTGTGGATAAACAGTCCGGAAGATTTACACGATCCCTACGATACAATTAAAATATGGAATCGTGATTTTCCGTGGAAGCCTCGCTATGAGAAAACGTCCCGCGATCAACTGGTATATATCAGCAATACATCTTTTGCACCGATCATCGTGCTGGAACGTAGCAACTGGCAAATGAACCGCCACGGAAAAATATATTGGGCCAAAGAGATTTCCGACATCCCGGAATATCAAGTTGTATACTTCGAAAAATTTTACAACAAAGTAGCGCAGTGGTTTCAGAAAAATGCTTTCGGCAAAATAAAGCAGAACGATGTTAATGTTTATTATATGGAGGATGCGTGGAAGCGCCTTGCTCGATAGGGAAGCTCGAACTGACTACCCCTGTTGCTGCTCGTTATTTGCTGGTGTTTGAACATTTTTTAAATCAGGGTGCCATTCCAGATCTGTATTGAAGACATTTTCCGAAAAAAAATCAGGAATTTTTCCTGCCCTTCAAACCACCTGACATAAGGCTGTCACTCGGCTCATATTTCTTTGTATCACTAAACGCAACAAATCACAAAAACTAAAACCCAAAAGCATATGAGCAACGTAGCTGAACCCAAAGCAAAAGTAAGTCCGGTAATTACTGCTGAACAATTGTTGGAACATTGGCAGGGACATCGCAGGCTGACACGCAGAGCGATTGAGGCTTTTCCGGAAGACAAATTATTTTCGTACTCCATCGGTGGCATGAGATCATTCGCTGATTTAGTAATGGAGATGTTATCTATGCCCGAAGAAGGACTCAAAGGAAGTATTACCGGTAACTGGGTAACTGGAGAGGATGCGAACAACCTTTTTGCAAGAAAGGCACCTGCAACAAAAGCAGACTTACTTCGCATTTGGGATGAAACCACGGAAAAGATCAACGAGCTGTGGCCGAAGATACCGGCACATCGCTTCCAGGAAAATGACATGGCCTTTGGTATGTACGAAGGACCGATATACTGGACTATTCTCTATTTTATCGACAACGAAATACACCACCGCGGACAAGGTTATGTATATCTCCGTTCACTCGGCATAGAACCTCCTGCTTTCTGGGAGCGCTAGTTCGAAACAGTAGCCATAGCGTTGTAAGCCCTTCTTTTTTTTAAGGAAGGGCTTTTTGCTTATTCTATGTTGGCATAATTCTTCACGCTACTGAAGATATATACCACAAATCTATCTATGAATGCTTTTATCTTGCAGGCCATAAACAAGATGCAACGCATGCAATTTACCTACAATGGCAAAGTGCGCTATGTGGAGCCTCAGTGTTATGGTGTTGGCACGAAAGACACGGAGTTGCTACGCGTGCATCAACTTTCAGGAGGGAGCGAACGCGAGCCGCTATTCAATGTCTCCAAAATTGAAAACCTGAAACTACTGGATGAGTTCTTTACGAAGCCCGGTCCGAATTACAAGAAGGGCGACTCTGCTATGAAAATAATTTATTGTGAACTATAGTCATTGATCAGCACGCCATCGCCAACACCTCTTCCATCTCTTCTTTGTTAAGTATAGCCGGATTGTTTTTGTTATCGGAAGCTTTGATGATTTTTTTGAAGTCAGCGGAGGAAACGCCACTGGATCTCAAGGCAGGAATCTTTAACTCGTGCGTTAAACGTTCGATGTGTTCAAGCAGAGAATCGATGTAGTAATCGTCAGATTTATTGTCAGTCGCGGTGAATAATTTACCAACAGCGGTATACTTGGCGAGCGCAGCATCGTTGCTTTTTTCAGCGCGTAGTTTCCGTACCGTAATTTTGTTAGCAGAAGCCATCAGTGTACTACAAATTACACCGTGCGAAATATTGAAATATCCGCCAACAGCAGAGGCGAAACCATGCACTAAACCAAGGCCTGCATTAGCCAAAGTGATTCCCGAAAGATAGGAAGCCAACGCCATGGCTGTACGCGCAGCCAGGTTAGATCCATCTTCGTATACAGGTAACAATGAAGTGGAGATATATTTCAGTCCTTCGTAAGCCAATGCATCCGTCATAGGGTTTGCTGCTGTGGAAAGGTATGACTCCAGCAACTGAGTAAATGCATCCATGCCACTTGCTGCTGTTATAGCTGGCGGACATCCCAGTGTAAGTTTAGGATCGATGATCGCTATATCCGGAACAAAGTTGTTATGACGAAGTGATTTCTTATACCCGTTCTCTCCGATCTCCGATAACACTGCATTTTTAGTTGCTTCACTCCCTGTGCCTGCCGTTGTTGGAATTGCTATAAATGGAATTTTTACTCCGGGGTGTGTCTTTGTACCGACACCTTCCAGGTAGTCTTTTACAGATTCCTGTAAGGGCAACATCGCAGCTATAGCTTTGCCCGCGTCAAGCACACTGCCACCACCAATCGCTACAACAACCTGAGGCAGTGCGTGTGATGAATTTTGAACGGCCGAGTCGATCATGGCCGGTGTAGGTTCACGGTCAATGATGCATTGCTCAACAGTATATCCGGATGCATGTAGTTGCTCCAGGAGTTTTTTACTCGCTGCAGAAGAAGTGAACGAACGGGTCCCGGTAACGAGTAGTATTCGTGAACCAAATGTCTTCACAACAGAAGGAAGCGTTGCAATTTTCTCTGCGCCAAAATATAATTGAGGCGTTGTGGCAAAAGTAAATGCAGAAATCATACTGACTTTTTACTTCGATGCCGGAAACAAAAGTTTATGCTTTACACCCTCGCGTGGTTTCTCCATCCACGGAGCTACTGTATCGCGCCAGGTAAAATAATGTTGTGTTTCCTTGTGTGCTGCTACAGCTTCGGCATGAGCATACGCTTCGTACAAAATAAACTTGCCCGGGTTCTGATCATCCTGCAGGATATCAAAACGAAGATTGCCGGGTTCCTTTATTGAATTTTCGTGGTTTATCCGCGTAGCTTCAATAAAAGCATCGATAAACTCAGGTTTTACAAACACATGCACAAGGGTTACGATCATAACAATTGGTATTTATATATCAATTTAAACTTTGGACATGCGCAAAAGTAATATACTTTTATAGTAACCATTTGATCTGCTTTGGACTTTTCTGCTCCAAAGAAGATTTGCAAACGGAGCCCAAATCGTCCATTCGAAACGTGATATCTGACTATGTGTAGCGATCCTCGCTTACCTGCCCGCTATGCTTTAACAAAAGCAGTTCAGTTCCTTTTGCTCTTCAATTATAATAGGGTAGCTTCTCTCCTTGCCCATGTAAGTTTTTGGTTCTGTTACATAGAGCAGAGTCATAAGAAGTTCGCAAACTTGCTTATCTATATGTCTGGCAATAATCAGTTCTCATGGTGGAAGAATAAGCTTTCACTATCGGCAGGTACTAAGTCTGTTTGGATTGGTATCTTCTTCCTTTTAGGGGTGTCTCACGTTGTTCTCAGCCAGTCGCCATCGCGCTTATCCGAGAATATTAAACTATACGATCAGGCCGTCAAAAGTAAAGAGTATAAAAAGGCAGCGCAGTATGCTATTGATGTTGCTAAAACCTATACCGAGTCAAAAGATCTGACTAAAGCTGCCGATTATTTTTCCCATTCGCTCACACAAGCGAAGAAAGCGGCCGACCAAACGCTGATGTTTACCGCATACTATCAGCTCGGTGTTACAAATACAGAATTAAAAAAATACTCCAAGGCTCAAGAGAATTTTGAGGGTGCATTAGCCATCGCACGACAACTTAAAGATGGTGACAAGGTAAAGCAAACGCTTATCAGCACAGCAGATAGTTACGCACAGGGAGCGAAGTATAAAAAATCAATTGAGTATGGCGATGAATTGTTATCGACAGCACTCACCGAGAATGATATTGTTCTTCAGCAAAAAGCATATCAGTTGTTGGCTGACTACTATAGCAGGCAAGGCAACAAGAAGAAATCATCGGAATACCTCGCGCAATATAATCTACTGGTAAAATCGCAGCAGAACGAAGAGCAAAAGAAGCGAGAGATGAAAGAGTTGCAGCAGAACATCGCGAAGGCTGGAGATGAAACACGTGCAGCGCAATCCAAACTTTCGGAACAAACGAAGATACTGCAGCAAACCAATGAGTCGCTCCGCCAGGTGGAGAGTTCACTTCGGGCAACAGCAGATTCGTTGAAAGAAGTAGAGATGATCAACAAGAATCGTGAAATGGAAATTGATCTCCTGCAAAAAGACAAAGAACTCGCAAGCATCCGCATCAAGGAACAAGAGTCGCGTATAGAGCATGAGGCGCTGGTACGTAATTCAATTATCGGGGGAAGTTTGCTTTCGCTGGCTTTAATTGCTGTGTTAATCAGCAGTTATCGGAAGAAGCTGAAAGCAAATGAAAAGATCGATCAGCAGAATAAAAATATCAAGAGCAGCATCAACTACGCCAAGCGAATTCAGGAAGCTATGCTGCCCAAGATCGACCAGCATCCTGGTATATTTGATAATTCATTTATACTCTTTAAGCCGCGTGATGTAGTAAGTGGAGACTTTTATTGGATATCAGAAGTAAAAAATGAAAAACATACCGATATAGCATTTGCCGCAGTTGACTGCACGGGACACGGTGTTCCGGGTGCCTTCATGTCGATGATCGGTATAAATGCATTGAACGGTCTGGTAAACCACGGCATTACCGAAACCAACAAAATTCTGGACTCGCTGGATTATGAAATCCGCACGGCCTTACGCCAGGAAATTACCGGTAACAACGATGGTATGGATGTAGCCTTGTGTATATATAGGCAGCAGGAGCAAATACTCGAATTCTCAGGAGCAAAAAATCCATTGGTATATATTCAGGATGGAAACCTTGTTCAGATCAAAGGCGATGTCCATTCTATAGGTGGTGTTAAAAATAAACAGGCTTTCTTTTTCAAAAAGCACGCGGTAAAAATAGATAGACCTACCGTTGTATACCTG
>CAMLLI010000066.1 GCA_946480685.1 uncultured Flammeovirgaceae bacterium
GCGGCATATCCCGTTTCCGCAATTGCCAACGGTTTATCGCTGATGTTGAAGAGATCATCAAATGTATTGACAGGATACGGATTGCCCAGCAGCGATGTTAAGCAAGGGTAAAACGACAGCGAGTATAGATCGGAATATTCCAGTAATTGCATGGCTGCGAGTCGTTGTTGCACGTGATCGTTATTGGCGATCAGTCCTTTCAGCAGGTGTGCTCCGGATAGCGAACAGAAAACTGCAAGCTTCGGATACCGCTGCTTCAGTTCACGATATATATATTGATGGAAATCTACATAGGCACTCCATGCGGCAGGCTTGTTTACGTAGAGTAAATTTGCCTCCATAGCCATGTTAAAATAATCCGGGTTAAAGAAGTCGATAATGCGTGTGCAATAATTCAGGTAAGCTGTTTTTACTTCATCGCTGTTGAAAGTATAACTGTCCCACGGTGCAGCCAATGGTATATTTCCTTCAGTACGGTAATATGGAGCTAATCCATTGTGGAAAGAATTTATAGGACTAACGGATATATAGACTTTCTGTGATGCGTTTGTCTGGTTCTTCCGAAAAATCCAGTCGTTCATGATTTCTTCACTGAAATTCTCTCCTGCTAAAGCTTCCGCCCAGGGCACACCGGTATTAAACTGGTGGCTGACAATGTCTGCATTTTCACTGAGCGCGCGATAGGTATAGGCAGCGGCATCCACTGACGACTCGTACGGAACCGGTGTGAACCCCATATAGTAACTACGGGTTTGTTCATAGTCTTCTTTATCGCAGGCCGACAGTATAGCTGCTATCGAAATACAAATCACAATGGCCTTTGTGCGAATGATTCTTCCTTTTTCCATCGGTACGTCATTTTAGGAGGTATACAATTTAACAGTTATCAGCCAATGAATCACTACTACACAAAAACTTTACGATTCAACGCGATTTTATAACTTCCGGTAACATCTGCTGACACACTATTGACACATGAAGTGACATATTTGTACGATAAAATGATGATGTTATGAAAGAAAAAGTCCGCTGCCCCTGGTGCCTCGGTTTCGAGCAATACATGGAATATCACGATAACGAATGGGGTGTACCTGTTTATGATGATCGCGTACATTTTGAATTTCTGATCCTGGAAGGTGCACAGGCGGGTTTGAGCTGGTCAACCATCCTCAAAAAAAGAGAAGGCTATAGAAAAGCTTTCGCTGATTTCGATCCTGTTAAGGTTTCTAAATTTACTGAGGCGCGCCTCGAAAAAATTCTTCAGGACCCCGGTATCGTTCGTAACAAGCTTAAAGTTTACGCAGCGGTTAATAACGCGAAGCGATTTTTAGAAGTGCAAAAAGAATTCGGCAGCTTCAGTGACTATATATGGGGATTTGTCGGAGGCAAACCAATGGTGAACAAACGCAAATCATTAAGCGAAGTTCCGGCTACAACAAAAGAGTCTGACGCACTGAGTAAAGATCTGATCAAACGAGGATTCAAGTTTGTTGGCAGCACCGTGATGTATGCGCACATGCAAGCCTGCGGACTGGTGAACGACCACCTCGTAGATTGCTGGAAGTATAAGAAAGTATAAATGCCGGAGCATATTGACTCCGGCATTTACTATTTAAGCTTGCTGTGATTTTGTTCTGCTTCTGATAACCTCAATGATCGGTGGAAGTATAGATACGAAGATGATTCCAAAGATCACATACGTGAAGTTGTTCTTGATAACCGGAATCGCTCCGAAGAAGTAGCCTAAGAAAAGGAAACTGCCCACCCACGCAATGCCACCAATGACATTGTAGCTCGCAAATTTAGTATAGCTCATAGTGCCCACACCAGCAACAAAGGGAGCA
Source organism: uncultured Flammeovirgaceae bacterium (assembly GCA_946480685.1). The sequence goes on from CAMLLI010000066.1 coordinate 1,845, forward strand.
AACGTGCGGATGATGGGAATGAAGCGCGCATAGATAATAGTTTTTCCTCCGTGCTTGTTATAGAATGCTTGTGTCTTGTTCAAGTAATCAACCTTCAATAGTTTATACTTTCCGCTAAAGGCACGCGGACCTATATATTTACCGATGTGATAATTTACCAGGTCGCCCAGTATAGCGGCAACACATAGCAACACGAACATAAAGAACACGTTGAGGCCGGTATCAGGTTTCGCTATGATTGCTCCGGCTGCGAACAACAACGAATCGCCCGGCAGAAACGGAGTAACCACTAAACCGGTCTCAGCAAAAATGATCAGGAAGAGAATAAGATACGTCCACGTTTTGTAATCGCTAACAATTTCAACGAGGTGATGATCGATGTGAAGAATGAAATCGATGATCGACTTAATGAATTCCATAAGGGTTTTTAGTAAGATTTAAATTCAACTATAACGCACAAAAATAACAAAGCCTTCCATGTATCACAGAAGGCTTTGTTTTATAATACTGTAAATTCTTCGTGTTATTTTCTGGGAATCAGTCCGTCACGGTTTGCAGCGAGCCATGCAAATGCAGCAATCATCGTAGCATTGTGTTTCAAATCAGGTTCAAGGGCTTTGTCATATAGATCCATGCTCGTGTGGTGCGTACGCGTTCCATACTCGATCGGGTCTTGGATAAATTGAAATCCCGGTAAGCCGATGGCATCAAACGAAAGGTGATCGGTTCCACCTGTGTTCTGTAAGGTTAATGTCGAGGCTCCCATTTTGTTAAATGGCTTCATCCAGCTGCGGAATACCGGAGCAACGTTGTTGTTGCCTTGCAGATATACCCCGCGAAATTTACCAGTACCATTATCCATGTTCAGGTATACAGAGAATTTCTCAGCACCCGGTTTTAGTTTTATAGAATCGTAGGGATATGCTTTGTCAAGACGCTCCCCATAGATTCGTTTTACATACGAGCGTGAACCGAGTAATCCTTGTTCTTCACCACCCCACAACGCTATGCGTATGGTACGTTTCGGTGTTACACCTAATGATTTCAGAATGCGCATCGCTTCCATCATAACGGCAGAACCTGCAGCATTATCAGTTGTACCGGTGCCGCTGTGCCATGAATCAAGGTGAGCACCGATCATTACCACTTCATCTTTCAAATCACTTCCCGGAATTTCTCCGATAACATTATAACCCGGTGCAGATGGAGTAAACTCTGTCTCGAGAGTCAATTCTAATTTTACGGTCTGTCCTTTTTGAATCTGACGGACCATTCGGTTATAGTGCTCGGCCGCGACAACAACCTGAGGAAGAATTTTCGGAGCATTTGCTTTATACGCTGATACGCGTTTACTGAAAGGTGTTTCAGCGGGATAAGGAATCGTAGCTGCTGACACCGCTAATGTACCATCTTCCAAACGTGATGATGGACTTGCTTCCAACACAGCAACGGCACCTTCTTTCTGGCACAGGTCCCATTTCAGGTAGGCCAACCGTTGTGGCTCAGTGGGAGCCTGAAATCTTCTGGCACTAAATGATTCGCTTACATCGGCATTTGCCATTTGCAGCAACGTTGAATCATTCAATCGCGAAGCATCAGCTTTGAAGCCTGGCTTTACCGGTGTCGGCAAACTGAAGAGTACAATTTTACCTTTCAGCTTTCCTTTATACTGATTCAGATCTTCTTCTTTTTTTATATCGAGGTAAACAACTTCAGCACTTACAGTTCCTTTTACACCCGGTGTCCATGCTTTCGGATATGCTATTACGGGGAAATATACCGGACCGGTATTTTGCAGACTGAATTTCTTTAACTGCCAGCCGCGACCGAAATCTTCTTCCCACGTATCGAAATGTACATTTTGTACACCCCATGATTCCAATGTTGACTTCGCATAGTCTGCCGCTTTTTTATAGCCTGGCGAATTGGTAAGGCGTGGTCCATGAATATCCGTGAGCATACTCAGAATGTCCATCACCTGCGAGCGATCCATTCCTTCACGTTTTATTTTAGATACCATAGCGGTATCAATTTTTTCGGTTTGCTGTGCCAGCACAACGCCCGGTATGAGCGCAGGAAGCGTTATCAAAAGGTGCTGTAGTGATCTCCTTATCATAATCAGGTTTAAAGGTTAATGATTCTCTTCAAAAATAAAGAACAACGCAGTGGCAAGAGTTACCGCTTATTTAATTTTTACAACAGATGGGCATGATTCTTTTGCTATACTTCAGCGGAGGAGCCAGAACATGAAAAAGATAATGCTTTTTATAATGCTGGGATTACTCGCCTGTGATGATGACGACAACGAAAGCAAGTCTTGTATCGATCCATCGAAAATTGAAGATGTAGTGGCGTGTCCGCAGATAGTTGACCCGGTATGTGGTTGTGACAACAAAACCTATCAGAACGAATGTATAGCAGAAGGATCGGGCGTTACCTCGTGGACAGAAGGTGCTTGCCCGTGATCTACTTTTTAGTAGCTGCCAACACGGCCTGCTTTTTCGTTATATAGATGTGCCATACACCCTGCAATTGTTCAATGCCATCAGGCATCGGCATAACAATCGGCTTGGAGTAAAGCAGCTCTTCATATTCATTTTGCTTGTCGTCAGTATATAGTTTCTGAATGTTGTCTTGAACAGAACCTGTAACCATGCCGGCAACATACGCTTCAATGAGTTGTTGTTCGATCAGATCGGCTGTACTTTTGCCGGGTACTGTCCAATGGATTTTTACCTCATGTTGATTCGCGATGGAATCAACTTTTGTTGAATCGAATTTCACTTTCTGGAGTGCAGCAAAAACAGTTTGGCCTTTATTCAACGCTGCCGTTACAATATCAGAATCGCTGAGCTTTACAATTTGCTGTTCTTCCATGCCTTCGTGTAAGCGCTTGCGTTGCTCGTCAGACAATCTGCCGCCACAAGCAGTTAACACTATTAATGCGAAAAAAATAATCCTGTTCATGGCAGTAAATTTCAGTTGGCAAACGCCAAAATCCAAATTGATGGCGCGGTCAGCATAGTGTTTGTTTCATTCATCTGATGTATCGTATCTATTAGCTACCTTTGCCGACTGATTTTAGAATATGATCGAAAAACTCGAAGAAATTAAGCTGCGGTTTGAGGAAGTGGGCCTGCTCCTGGCACAACCTGACACCGTTAATGATATCAAAAAATTTTCGCAGCTCAGCAAAGAATACAGAGACCTCGAAAAGATTGTTGTAAAGTACAACCAGTATAAAGATGCGCGCGGTCATTTGCAGCAGGCCAAGGAGGTTTTGGAAAAAGAAAAAGATCCGGAACTGCGTGAGCTTGCCAAGATGGAAATCGATGAGCTCGAACCGAAGATCGATGAACTGGACAGTCAGTTGAAAGAGCTGCTCATTCCGAAAGATCCCAACGATGATAAAAATGTACTGCTCGAAATCCGTGCGGGTACAGGGGGTGATGAAGCTGCGATTTTTGCAGGCGATCTTTGGAGAATGTATCAACGCTTCTGCGACAAGCGCGGATTGAAAATGGCCGTGCTCGATGTAACAGAAGGTACCGCAGGCGGTTATAAAGAAGTGATCAGCAGCGTAAGCGGTGAAGGTGCTTATGGTTTATTAAAATTCGAATCCGGTGTACATCGTGTACAACGCGTACCGGCTACGGAACAGCAAGGTCGTGTGCATACCTCGGCAGCGTCAGTAGTTGCACTTCCGGAAGTTGAAGATGTGGAGGAGGTTGTTATCAACCCGGCTGATATAGAGATACAAACGGCACGCTCCAGCGGTGCCGGTGGACAGAACGTTAACAAGGTTGAAACGAAAGTACAGCTTACGCACAAACCAACCGGTATAGTAATTACCTGCCAGGTAGAACGCTCGCAGCACGGCAACCGTGAACGTGCCTTGCAAATGCTGAAAACCAAACTCTACGAAATGGAAGTAGAGAAACAGCAGAACGAATTAGGTACTGCGCGAAGATCATTGGTTAGAAGCGGAGACCGCTCTGAAAAAATAAGAACCTATAATTATCCACAGAGCCGCGTAACCGACCATCGTATAGGCTATACGGTATATAACCTGCCGGCTGTTATGAACGGGGAGCTTGATGATTTTATTGAGCAGCTTCGTATAGCAGACAGTGCAGAGAAGATGACAGAAGGTTCAAATCAGTAAGCATTTATTAAAATATATTTTCGCCCGAAAGGTGAACTAACCCGTGCGTGTTTCGTTTGTTGCATGCTAAAGGGATTGCTGAAGCGCTACAATAAAACCGAGCGGATAAACGTCTTCAGCTATTAAAAGAAAAAGCGTTGAAATATAGTATCAGCGCAGTTTTCATTAATTTTAAATTGAGATAATTCACAATATGAAAAAAGGACTAATTGTTATCGGGGTCATTCTTCTTATAGTATTGATTCTGTATGGTTTTTTCGCAGGTCGTTACAACACCATGGTTGAGCTTCAGGAAAATATTCCGAAAGAGTGGGCTCAGGTTGAAACGCAATACCAGCGCAGAGCAGATCTTATTCCTAACCTGGTGAACACGGTAAAAGGTTACGCTAACTTTGAACAGGAAACACTTACCAAAGTGGTGGAAGCTCGTGCGAGTGCTACGCAGGTAAAGATCGATCCGAGCAATATAACTCCGGAGCAACTTCAGCAGTTTCAACAGGCACAAAATGGTTTGAGCTCAGCATTAAGCCGCCTGTTGGTAGTAGCTGAAAATTATCCTGACTTGAAAGCCAACCAGAATTTTCTTGATCTTCAGGCTCAGCTTGAAGGTACAGAGAACAGAATTACAGTAGCGAGAACCCGTTTCAACGAAGTGGTTCAACCGTACAATGTATATATTAAACGCTTCCCGAATAATATGCTTGCCGGTATGTATGGATTTACACCGAAAGGATATTTTGAAGCAGCAGCAGGTTCTGAAACAGCACCTACTGTAGATTTCGGAAAGTAAAAAATCTTCAAACTCTCTGCTTGCAAATTAGAGAGAAGCCTGGCCGCGGTGGTCAGGCTTTATTTTTTGTTACCAGTTAAGATTCCCACAGCAAGTCTTCTTTTTATCAGCCACTCGGCAATCAGTAAATTCGGTACCCATCCTAACCATGCAACAATCATATAGCCATCCATCGGATGCGGATGAAAGATCATTACAATGATAAACTTCCATGCGCGCAGCGTTAATGCAGAGATTGTGAGAGCGTAGCTGCGAAGCATATAGTTTCCATGATTTATATAGTTGCCTTTCCTGATTTCAATCCAGGCCTTCGCAGTAAAGAAAATCCAAAGTATACATAGTATGCTAAAGGCAACCTGCGATGGTATTCCGCCATTGGCATAGAGCGCCATGATAAAACCGGCAGGTCCTGATAGAAATACGATAATGATAATATACATTTTGCCAACCATTCGGTGAACGGTGGAAAATTTCCTGATTGGATCGTAGAACTGAGTGAATCCGGCAAGTAAAAGGAATATGCTTGAGAAGACGTGTGTAAAGAAGGCTACCTTCCAATACGGATTGTGAATGAGCCACTGTTTGATCTTTAAAAATTTGACATCCGTGTCGAGCGATAAGTATGGTAGTGTTATGCGGATCATCAACAGCGTAAAAAACAACAGTAGAGCGTAACGAATAATTTTAGTCGCTTTCATGATCAGGATTATAAATCTCCTTAACTTAAAATTAAAATCAAACCACGTGCGCTATGAAAAGTCTTTTCGGGTATAGCTTCATTTTATTCTTTGCCCTGGTATCGTGTAACAAAAAAGAAACGACTGAAAACAAAACAGCAACGAGTGATCCTGTTTCTGCCGACACAACATCTGTTATGAAACCTGTTAAGATCGATGCCAGAAAGATCGGTCCGGAAAAATCCTCCGAACAGGAACGAATAGAGGCAGCTATAGATCAGATGGAGAAAAATAAATCGCTGCCGATTGTCGGGTATTGGGTTGGTGCATTCGGAAAGAATAAGATAAATATAGCCCTTGCTGGTATATCAAACGATCAAGCCATAGGCTATACGGTGTGTGCGGGTAACTACAGGCCGATAGAAGGGAAAGTATCAGTGAAGGGTGATTCAATATATACTTTTGAGATGAAAGAGCCCGGAACGGATCAGTATGATGGTGAGTTCCATTTTGCCATCAACACGAACAAAGGTGTTATGGAAGGCTCGTGGTCGCCCTTTAAGAAAGGTGCAGCATCGCCCAAAAAGTTTACGTTATCCAAGAAGGCTTTCGAGTATAACACCGGTGTAGGAATGTACCCTCAGGCTTCGAGCGAGCTACTGGGAGAAGCCGATGTAGAAAATATGTTAGAGGACGAGCTTGAAGTAATGCGAAACGAAATTTATGCACGGCATGGATATTCGTTCAAAGACAAAGAGATGCGTACGCGATTCGATTCGACCTCATGGTATATACCCATGGGTGTTGACATCCGTGAGCAACTAACGGATATAGAAGTGCAAAACATTGATCTTATATACCGGTACGAAGAATACTACGCAGAGAATTACGATTCGTACGGCAGGTAAAAAAGAAAGGTCATCTGTTTTTAGATGACCTTCTTTATATATATCTGTTAAGTGCTTTGTTTTATTCAGCCACTAAACTTTTCTCCAGCATAAACTCAGCGATTTGCACAGCATTGGTAGCAGCACCTTTGCGGAGGTTATCGGCAACAATCCACATGTTTAGTGTGTTTGGCTGAGATTCGTCTCTGCGCAAACGGCCTACAAATACTTCATCACGACCATGTGAGTTGATCGGCATCGGATAAATGTTGTTCTTCGGATCATCCTGAACAATTACGCCCGGAGTATCAGCCAGTATAGAACGTACTTCGCTCAGTTTGAAGTCTTCGTAGAACTCTACGTTAACAGCTTCTGAGTGACCGCCTACTGAAGGAATACGCACCGTTGTAGAAGTAACGCCAATAGTATTGTCGTTAAGGATCTTGCGAGTTTCATTTACCATCTTCATTTCCTCTTTGGTATAGCCATTGTCAAGGAATGAATCGATATGCGGAAGCGCGTTCATATCGATCGGGTGTGGATATACTTTTGGTCCGTCAACACCACCACGCTCGTTCATCATTTGCTGAACTGCATCTTTACCGGTACCCGTCACTGACTGATAGGTAGAAACAACAATTCTCTTGATCTTATATTTTTTGTGCAGCGGAGCTAATGCCATTACCATTTGAATGGTAGAGCAATTAGGGTTCGCGATGATGCGATCGTCAATTGTAATAACATGACCGTTGATTTCAGGAACAACCAGTTTTTTGGTTGGGTCCATTCTCCAGGCAGAAGAGTTATCAATTACGATCGTACCAACTTCAGCAAATTTAGGAGCCCACTCCAGTGAAGTTCCGCCACCTGCAGAGAATATAGCAACATCCGGAGCAAGCTTTACAGTTTCCTCCATGCTCTTTATAGTATATTCCTTACCCTTAAACTTAAGCTTCTGACCTACAGATTTAGCAGAGGCTACTAAATACAATTCATCAAATCTAAAATCCCGTTCCTCCATTACTTTGAGGATCTCCTGGCCCACGAGTCCGGTGGCGCCTACAACTGCGATTTTCATTTTTTTTGTACTTTTAAGTTTTAAAGGTTTGCAAAAGTAATCTATTCCGTTGTGCCTAATAAAAACATGCAACAAATATTCATATTTTCTATTCTGAAAACGTTTACGAAAAAGACATTCATAACGTTTTTCCTATTGGTTTACACCCAACAACTGTTCGCTCAAGTCATTGATAGCTTTGACGATAGCGAATTTTTGGTAAATCCCGCGTGGTCCGGTAACACCGAAAAATTTTCAGTTATCAACAATCAATTAAAATTGCAGGCTCCGGCCGCCACAGATGCCGCATATCTTTCTGTGCCAAGCCGCGCGATTAATGATGCCAGTTGGGAATTTTACGTTCGCTTCGCATTTAACTCTTCCGGTACGAACTATGCGAGGGTATATCTGGTCTCGAGCCAGGCAGATCTTTCCGATACCCTGAGCGGATACTTTGTAATGCTTGGCAATGCGGCTGATGAGATAAGTCTCTATAAGCAATCGGGATCGACACGCACAAAGATCATTGACGGTACCGATGGCAAACTAAATCTTGCATCGGTGGAGGCCAAAGTAAAAGTAATGCGTGATGCATCGGGCAACTGGCAATTATACTCGGATGTAGGCCTTACGGGAAATTATACATTGGAAGGCAGCGCCACGGATGCTCAATATTTTTCAACAGCTTACTTTGGTGTGTATTGCAACTACACCGCTACACGCTCCGATAAATTTTTCTTTGATGATTTTATAGTTGCCGGCAAGCCGTATATACCCCCCGCACCGCCAATGCATAAGGACGTAATCTTCACGGAAATTTTTGCAGACGCCTCACCACGGGTCGAGTTGCCTGAAGTTGAATACCTGGAAATATATAATCGCGGGGATAAAGCCTTTAATCTCGCAGGTTGGAAGCTGACTGACGGCACTTCTGTGGCTACACTGCCAGCGTATACCCTGAAGCCTAACAGTTATCTTTTGCTCATGGCCTCATCCTCGGTAACAGTTTATAATACAACTGAAAATATACTCGAACTGAGCTCTTTCCCATCGTTAAATAACACCGGTGATAAAATTG
>CAMLLI010000067.1 GCA_946480685.1 uncultured Flammeovirgaceae bacterium
GAGCGGTATCGTACGTAGCATGCGTTGACAGATCCAGTAGATCAAGCTGAAAAAATTCGCATTGTATAATAACCTTGGACGTAGCTTTGTGATAAGGACATGTTTGAGTATGTGCACACGAAATGCAAAGTCCTTTCAACTCCCGCGTTACGATGTCTTCAATAGTCTCCCTTGTCTGCATCTGGTGTACCTTTTTCTGAAAGGGCTAATTCCAAAATGCATACCATTTTATTCCTTGCTTTTCAAGTAAATTTCGAATGTTTGAAAGCGCGGGGGCGGGGAGAAAGCGTTCAGGTGGAGCGTTTTTACCCAGTTAACTCTTATGGTTCTTCTTGATTTTCTCGCGAAGAGTCTTGCGGTCAATGCCGAGTATCTGGGCTGTCTGGGATATATTGTTCTTATTCGCTGATAACACATCGAGTATATATTCGCGTTCTACTTCTTCCAGCTTCCGGTTGAGACTGCGTACACGGGTGGCTGAGAAACGGAAGTTCTCCGGGAGATCCGGAGTGTCAATCGTATTATCGTCTGCCATGATCACGAGCCGGTGGATCAGGTTCTGAAGTTCACGCACGTTGCCCGGCCATGCATATTCCTGGAGCGAGCGTATAGCTTTGGGCGAAAATTGCATCGGAGATTTACCAAGCTCGCGAACATAACGCGTGAGAAAGAAGTCGAGCAGGAGCAGTATATCTTTATTCCGTTCGCGCAACGGAGGCAAGTCAATGGTAATGATGTTAAGTCTGTAGTATAGATCTTCGCGAAATAAACCTTTCTTCACAAGCTGCATCAAATCAACATTCGTTGCTGCGACAACGCGTACGTTTACTTTGTTCGCTTTCTTGGAGCCAACCATGTAAAACTCTTTCTCCTGTAACACGCGAAGTAATTTAGCCTGCATAGCTAAGCTTGTATTGCTGATCTCATCCAGAAATATAGTGCCGCCATCAGCCGTTTGAAAAAATCCGGCACGTGTCTCATTCGCCCCGGTGAACGCGCCCTTCACATAACCAAACAATTCACTTTCCAGCAACGGGTCGGGTATACCACCGCAGTTAACCGGCACGAACGGAGCCGCCGATGCATTGCCTCCATAGTGTAAAGCACGCGCCACTAATTCTTTACCTGTACCACTTTCACCATTGATCAATACCGTAGCGTTTGTATTCTTGGCTTTATTGATGGTCTTGAAAACATGCAGCATGCCCTCGGATTCTCCGATGATGCCGAAGTTGGCAGGTGTATTTTTAGGAGACTCTTTCTTATGCTTCAGCGTTTTGGCAAGCACTCTCTCCACTGACTTGAAAAGTTCTTCATCGGTAAAGGGCTTCACCAGGTATTCTTCCGCACCAATCTTGATAGACTCAACGGCACCTTGTATCGATGGGAACCCCGTGATGACAAGCGTTCCTATACCTTTACAATTTTCTGCTATATGTCTCACCAGTTCCATCCCGTTCTCGCCCGGCATCTTCAGGTCGGTAATAACCATGTGTATATTCAGACCGCCCAGTAGTTTTACGGCAGACTGCACAGTGCCAGCGCTATAGATATGATATCCGGCCGATTCGAGATTTCGTTTAATCAGTTCAATGGTTTCAGGAGAATCGTCAACTACCAGTATATTTATCGTATCGGTATATTTTGCTTTCATCACTTCTTCTTGTTTTGTCTCAACGGTAACTGAATTTCGAACTTTGTCCCTTTGTTAACAGCAGAGCTGACAAGTATTTTTCCTCCATGCGAATCAACAATACCCTGTACAACGGAGAGCCCTAAACCGGTACCTTGTCCTACGGGCTTCGTGGTAAAGAAGGGTTCAAATATTTTGTTCCGTATATCCGCTGTCATACCGGTGCCGGTATCTTTCACGATCAGACTCACCTGGTTTTCTTTCTTCCGTGTGATAACGGTGATCTCACCACCGGCAGGCATGGCATATACCGAGTTCGTAATCAGGTTTACAAGCACCTGGCTCATTTGTACTTCGTCTGCGTATATAACCGGGAGCACCGGATCCAATTGCTTGATGATTGTGATGCCACGGCTTTGAAAGCGCACATCTATAAAATATAGTATATTATGTACGATGTCATTCAGATTTACTTTGGTGATTTGCTGCGGCATCTGCCGTGAGAAGATCATTAGTTTTTTAATGATCTCGCGCGAGTAAAGCGATGCCTTGATAATGCGTTCAATATCTTCGCTTTGCTGTTCGTTCAGGCTGCCTGCTTTTTTGATCAGCTGTGCAAAGCCCAGTACACGCCCCAGCGGTTCATTCAGTTCATGTGCTATACCGGCCGAGAGTTCTCCCACAAACGCGAGTCGCTCCACATGTTGCAATTGTGTTTGCAGTTTTTGTTTTTCTTCTTCTATGGAAGCGCGTTTGATCACCAATGATAACTCGCGTGCTACAGTTTTTAGAAGCCTTTTCTCCTCGGGAAGAAAACTTACTTTCCCAGTATCTTTGGCAGGAATACGATAGCCGATCCTGACTTTACCATATTTCTTTTTATCAACAGACAGGTCAGATTCAATAATGAATTTACTGCTTTCAAATTTAGGTGTTGCATAGTCCTGCGCATGCATGGTAATGCTGGCTTCTGCCAGGTCAGGATGCTGCATGGCCGCAGGAAGTATATCGAGCGTCTTCGAAATAATAACGTCAAAATCATTTTTAGCTTCCCATGCTACTTTGGAAAGTTTGTAAAGACAGTTAAGCTCCTTTACGCGTTCTTTTAGTTTGAAATCACTCGAATTCATAATGAATACAAAAGTATAAAGATCAGGACTAAGCACCACAGGCCGTTTCATCTTTAATTTTTTCCGATGGGAGATTTGTACCCGGTGGGGAATTTCGCTCCACCGGTATTTTCTCATTTCCGCGAACGGAGTGTCCTGCAGCATGTTTCAACATGGCACAGATCGTGTATAGGTATATACAAAATCAGAAATAGCAAAGACAAGAAGCAATGCAAACCCGAATGGTTATTACGGTAAACGATTATCAAAGGTTGATGGGGTTAATTGAGTTTGGCTCACCAAGAGCAAAGACACCCGAGGTTATCGATAGTCTGCACAGACGATTACGTGAGGCAGAGATGTTGTCACCAGAGGAGATAGACGAGAAGACGATAACCATGAACTCGCGTGTGAGACTGAGAGACCTGGCGAGTAAACGTGAAACCGAAATTACGATTACCTATCCGCAGGATGCTGAACCTCGCGAAAGAAGAGTTTCTATTTTCTCAGAGATCGGATTAGCATTGCTCGGGCGGAAGGAGCGGGATATAGTTTCATGGAAGATACCGCTTGGTATAGGTTCATTCGAAATTATGAAAGTTACTTACCAGCCCGAAGCTGCAGGACACTACTATTTATAATGGATACAACACGATTGTTATTATTGTTCTCGCTTGTACTGTTCGGTGCCTATACGGAGCACGAAGGGGAGAAGACTGCAAAAAAAATACGCGCGGATGAGACCCGGAAGACACAATACAAGAAAGAGATGACAGATGAAAACATACTTTTTATGAGACGGGCGCTCGAGCTCAGTCATATAGCTTTAGGCGATGGACATGGACACCCCTTTGGGAGCGTTGTGGTTAAGGATGGTAAAATTATAGGCGAGGGTTGGAACAAAGCGAAGGTGCTCCATGATCCGTCTGCCCATGCAGAAGTTGAAGCGATACGGGATGCCTGTAAAAATATAGCGTCAACAAGCCTGGCAGGTTCCGTTATCTATGCCAGCGCCCAGCCTTGCCCGATGTGTCTCTCGTTGATTTACCTCACGGGCATTGAAAAAGTATACTATTGCATACCCGGTGAAACCATTGAGACAATGGATTCCGGTTTAAGGGTTGAACATATTTACCGGGAATTGGCGAAGCCGCAGTTGGAAAGGTCCGTTCCCGAAATTCCCATGCTGCCGGAGGAAGTTGAACAAAACGTTGGCCGGTATAAAGTCCATTATCCCTGAAAGGTAGCCGCTTATACGATATAGATAGTTTTCGGGAAAGACGCACATTAATTTCTAATCAATTTCAAATGGTGAAGTAGGAACAATGTGCGATATTTAGCGTTATTCCTGAAACTATAAATCTATTGGTAGCCAATGAACGATTCAACCTTGCTATGGGTGGCCTTTAATGCGTTTGTCCTTATCATGCTCGCTCTTGATCTGGGTGTATTCCATCGAAAAGCTCACGAAGTATCCATTAAAGAAGCATTAACCTGGACGGGTATATGGATCGCATTGGCGATGCTTTTCAACCTTTTCATATACCATCATTTCGACAAGGAGAAAGCGATCGAATTCTTTACCGGGTATATCATTGAGAAGTCCTTAAGTGTGGATAACATTTTTGTGATCATCATGATCTTCTCGTACTTCAACGTTCCACGTATCTATCAGCATAAAGTTTTATTCTGGGGAGTATTGGGAGCCCTGGTCATGCGCGTCATTTTTATCTTTGCCGGTGTTGAACTGCTGCACCGTTTTCATTGGCTCATCTACATCTTCGGAGGATTCCTGGTGATTACAGCAATACGGATGATCGTGTCCAAAGATGATAAACTGGAGCCGGAGAGAAATCCGCTGGTGAAACTTGTCAGAAAGAAATTCAGGGTAACACCTGCGTTTCATGAGGATAATTTCTTTGTCCGCATTGGTGGACAACTATCGGCAACACCGTTGTTCCTGGTTGTGATCATGATCGAAGCAACGGATCTTATTTTTGCTGTGGATTCTATTCCGGCCATTCTTGCTATATCGGAAGATCCTTTCATTGTATATACCTCGAACGTGTTTGCTATACTCGGACTGCGTTCGTTATACTTTGCGCTGTCGGGTATCGAGAAATACTTCCAGTACCTCAAGTACGGACTGGCCGTGATCCTGGTGTTTGTCGGAGCCAAGATGTGTCTCATGGATTTTATAAAGATACCAGTAGAGGTTTCGCTGATCGTTATCGTGTTTGTGTTAGGTATATCGATGCTGGCATCGGCAGTGATGTCACGACAACAACATTCGGCCGCCAAGCGATAGAGTAGCAGAAAATCCATTTTTACGCTACGCGATCATCGTGTACATTTGGTCATGGATTTGTCTTCTTTTTACTTTAACAGCACACCGGTTGACGAAGTGCTGGGGAAGCAGAGCGCGTGCAGCTTTATAAGAACAGTACGGAGTCTAAATATACCCGTGGTATAAATATCTTTGAAGAACGAACGTATCCGAAAGGAGTATATATATTAAAGAAGGGCAGGGTAAAGCTATACCAGAGCACTTCCTCCGGTACGCAGCAGATCATCGCCATTCACGGAGCCGGTGAGATCTTTGGTTATCGCCCTATATTAAGCAACGAGCGTTACCCCGTAAGCGCTACCACGCTGGAGCCCTGTACGGTTGTATTTATACCCAGGCGTGATTTTCAAAATGCATTGGAAAAGTCAACAGCCCTGTCAAATCTCCTGTTAAAGTATCTCAGCCATGAGTTTACGGTTTGGGTAAATATAGTTTCGATATTGGCCAGAACTACGGTAAAGGAGCGACTCCTTCTAAATATACTTTTATTGGCAGAACGCTATCGTGAACCTTCGAAATGGCCGGTAAAAATTACGCTTCTCAAAGCAGACCTGGCCTGTCTCATCGGTACCTCCAATGAGACACTGGCAAGAATGCTGAAGTTGCTCAAGCAGGAGAAGCTGGTGGTCAGTCGCGGAAGCAGCATGGAGATCAACGGTCCGGAACAACTGAAGCGAATTCAAAAGGAAGTGTCGCTCTTTCTATAGTCCTGATCAAACACGTTCTCTCACTTTTATTTTCCGGTTTTTGACAAAAGTCAAATCTTATCCGGCGGTAAGGTTCTATACTGCGGTCCTTTTGGGTTTCGGCCCTATATAAATCGGAAAAGTCATCATGACAGAGCAAGAGAGGTTGGACAACGTTGGCAAGACGGCCGCCATCCATATTCACGAGCAGGTAAATTCTCCTTCAGCCAGTGTAAAACGAATTATATTCATTACAGCACTCGCGCTGGTCAATGCCATCATCGTAGGTGGTATAGCGAAGCTGCTCGTGCTGCTCATTGGTTTTTTTACAAATATATTCTTCTTTGGTGATTTTTCTTTTCATGAATCATCACCAGCAGATAACACATTAGGGTATACAGTCATTGCTATACCGGTAATCGGAGGTTTACTGGTTGGACTTATGGCTAAATTTGGCTCGCGTGCTATACGCGGCCATGGTATACCCGAAGCAATGGAAAAGATTGTAACGGAAGAGAGCAAGATTCATCCGATGATCACCATTCTGAAACCACTGTCCGCAGCAATCTCCATTGGTACAGGCGGACCCTTTGGGGCCGAGGGACCGATTATATCAACCGGTGGTGCGCTCGGATCTTTCTGCGGACAGACATTACACGTCACCGCGCAGGAGCGAAAGATACTTCTTGCGGCCGGTGCTACGGCTGGTATGACGGCCATCTTCGGAACTCCTTTTGCCGCTATACTCTTAGCGATCGAGTTACTGTTGTTTGAATTTTCTGCAAAGAGTTTTTTGCCGGTAATGATTGCCTGTATAACCGGTGCGTGTATGCACTTCATTTTGTTTTCTTCATCACCAACATTTCCGATGCCACAAGTACCTCCGGTTAATAGTCTGGCCGTAGTGGCGTATGCATGGATTGGTATTGCAGTAGGGCTTGCATCGGTGTTCGTTACCAAGGCTGTATACTGGGTGGAAGATCAATTTGAAAAACTTCCCGTACACTGGATGTGGTGGCCCGCTATAGGAGGGATTGCTGTTGGTGCGATCGGATACTTTGCCCCGCGCACATTAGGAGTAGGATATGATAATATAACAGCCGCGCTCTCCGGAAATTTACCGCTGACTATATTGATATCACTTTGCTTTTGGAAATTTATATCCTGGGCAATTGCGCTGGGCAGCGGTACATCGGGCGGTACATTAGCTCCGTTGTTAACCATTGGAAGTTCGATCGGGTGTTTACTTGGTATATTTGTGCAGCACTATTTTCCCGAAGCCCATATCAGTATACCGTTGGCAGCATTGGTTGGTATGGCTGCGTTGTTTGCAGGAGCATCCCGTGCGATTCTTACGTCCATTGTATTCGCGATGGAAACGACCATGCAGGAGCGTACATTGCTGCCCTTGATAGCAGGTTGCTCAACAGCCTATATGGTATCCTTCATCATGATGCGCACCACCATCATGACCGAGAAGATAAAGCGAAGAGGAATACAAATGCCGGAGAACTACCGACCCGATGTGCTGGAGTTGAAGACGGTGGCAGATATAGCCCGGAGCACCGATGATGCCGGTATCATATCCATTTCCGGTAGCCATACCGTTGCACAGGCAATCGCACAGATCAAGCAGTCGGACACAGATGATAATAGTGGGAAATGGATTTTGGTAAGAGAGAATCATTGGGCAACCGGTATCATTGACAGTGCTAAACTATACCGGTGCGATAATCACAATATCGAAGCATCGTCTTTGCTGGAGGAAAAAATGTTTACCGTATACCCCGACAATGCGTTGGAGATTGCCCTCGAAATAATGCTGAAGTCAAGGCAAGGGATGCTGCCTGTAGTAGCTCGTGATACCAAGCAACTTCTGGGTGTAATTACTGAATGGGACATTCTGAAAGTATTCGAAAGACGTTTCATCGAAGATAAACACATTCAGCAACACATCTCCATTCGCAGCAAAGCCCTCGGCCTCATCAGAAAACCGGCCACTCCGGAGAAAACGTTTCACAAGTAATCAAACCTGGAACTAAATATATACCACTTCAACCACACCTGCCTATATACTAACCCATAACGTGAAGAGTCTCAATTGTCCTATCTCCCTATAGCAACGACCAACTTCGCGAAAAGAAACGCCAAGTCAACACAAACATCCTGCAGCCAGCCCCCGGCAGCCAGCAGCTACACCCGCTCTGGTTGCGGACAAAAACGTGCGCTGCCGGACAACACCACAAAGCACAATATCGGATTAAACTTCATTTAAAGGCTTTTCAGATTCTGGCATCATTATTAATACTGCATTTAGGAATTTATTATGCGGTATAAATCATGAAGAAGTATCAGCTTGGTGAGTTTGAGGAAGTTGTTATGCTTACGGTAGGCATTCTTTACAACGATGCGTATGGTGTGTCAATCAAGAAAGAGATCGAACAAAGGCTCGGGCGCAAAGTAAGTGTAGGCGCATTGCAAAGCGCTTTGAAACGACTCGAAGACAAAGGCTATCTCAAATCGCATGAAGGCGAAGCTACGCAGGAGCGGGCCGGAAGACCGAAGCGCTATTTTGTTATTACTGCGCTGGGTAAACGTGCGCTCGAATATACCAAGACAACACGTGAGAATCTTTGGAAAGCAATTCCGGAGATTGCACTCAATCCGAAATTTACCGGCTAACCATTATACTATGCATAAGCCTCCTGCCATAGTCATGCGTTTCTTCCGGTGGTTTTGCCGACCGGAGCTTAAGACCTATATCGAAGGAGACCTGGTGGAGTTATACAACGAACGACTCTTCGAAAAAGGAAAGCGCAGTGCTGATGTTCGATTCGTGTTTGATGTACTTCTTCTCTTCAGACCTTCTATTATTAAATCGTTTCGTGGACTACAACCTGTAAACAACCCTGCTATGATAAAAAGTTATTTTACCATCGGCTGGAGAAATCTTCTCCGGAATAAAGGCTACTCCTTCATCAACATTGGCGGACTTGCGATGGGAATGGCCATTGCTATACTTATTGGACTCTGGGTATATGATGAAGTCTCATGCGACACGAATTTTAAGAACTATGGACGCATTGCGCAGGTATTGCAAAACCAGACCTTCGATGGTAAGATAGAGACGTGGGGAAGTCAGGCGATGCAGTTGGGAACCGAGCTGCGCAGTAATTATAGTAATTACTTTGATCACGTGATAATCTCTACGTTTCCAAGCAGTCACAAACTCACCTTTAACAATAAGACAGTAAATATGACCGGAAGCTTTACGGAGCCCGCCATAGCCGAGATGCTTACACTCGATATGGTGCATGGTACGCGCACCGGTCTCAACGATATAAACGGAGCGATGCTCTCGCGTTCAGCGGCTCTCGCACTTTTTGGCAACGAAGATCCGATCAATAAGATCATTCGCGTTGATCATGAATTTGATGTTACTATAACTGGTATATATGAAGATCTTCCTGAGAATTGTTCGTTTGCTGAGTACGATGTTTTGCTGTCATGGCAGATCATCGGTCCGGGCATGGAACAACGAGTAGGCTGGGGCAACAGCTGGTTCCGATGCCTTGTACAAGTGCGGGAAAATGTTAGCCTCTCCGTTGCGTCTGAAGGTATAAAAGATGCCAAGCTGAAGCGTGTTATGCAGGTAGACGATGATGCGAGATTCAAGCCCGCATTGTTTCTGCACCCGATGAGTCGCTGGCGGCTATACTCGGAATTTGAGAATGGAGTATATTCCGGAGGCGGGCAGATCCAATACGTACGCATGCTGTTGCTGATCGGGATCTTTGTGCTGTTTCTTGCCTGTATAAATTTCATGAACCTGAGCACTGCGCGATCCGAGCAACGTGCGAAAGAAGTAGGTATACGTAAATCGATAGGATCGCTGCGTGTCCAATTGATCAGTCAGTTCTTCTCCGAGTCATTGTTGGTTGCGTTGCTTGCATGTACATTGTCATTGGTAATTGTACAGGGCGCATTGCCTTGGTTCAACGAGATCTCCGGAAAAAATATAGCTATACTTTGGCACTCGTACCGGTTCTGGATTGCCTGCATTGGCTTTGCTGCTATAACGGGATTTATATCCGGGACATACCCTGCTTTATTCCTTTCATCGTTTCAGCCGGTAAAAGTTTTGAAAGGTACATTTAAGGCGGGGCGTAATGCTTCGCTGCCACGAAAGGTATTGGTAGTAGTACAGTTTACCGTGTCGGTTACATTAATTGTAAGTACTGTTATCATTTTTAAACAAATACAGTTTGCGCAGAGCAGACCGATCGGATATAGTATAAATGGAATTGTAGCGGTTCCTATACGCGATGCGGTAGTGATGAAACACTACGATGTTCTGCGCGATGAACTATTGAAGACGGGTATGGTAGAGGAAGTGGCTGCATCTGAAAGTGCTATCACGGCTACATTTACAACCAACAGTGGTTTTGACTGGTATGGTAAAGATCCGAACCGCACAGAAGAGTTCGTTACCACCGGTGTAACACACGAGTTTGGTAAAACTATAGGCTGGAAGATAAAAGCGGGTCGGGACTTTTCAAGAGATATAGCCAGCGACTCATCTGGTTTTATCATTAATGAAGCAGCAGCAAAATACCTCGGCATGAAAGAACCATTGGGAGAAACTATGAAGTGGGGCAATAATGGCGAATGGAAGATTA
>CAMLLI010000068.1 GCA_946480685.1 uncultured Flammeovirgaceae bacterium
GATACGCACTTAGCGCTGACGGCAAGAAACTATATTTTACTTGTGCCAAGTCGCCCGTTATAGGCGGCTATGATATATTTTCCTCCGAGCTTACCGGCAGCACGTGGAGCCAACCTGAAAACCTAATGCTTCCTATAAATTCCAAGAGCAACGATGGCACTCCATCCTTTACAGGTGATGGCAACACTATATATTTTATGCGTTGCGATAAGATGGATCAAAATAAAGCGAGCAGTTGCAAAATTTTTGTTTCGAAGAAAAAATCGAATGGTCAGTGGGAAGAGCCTGTAGAATTACCCGGCAATATCAACACTGGTAACTCACAAACACCGCGCATTATGGCCGATGGCGAAACGCTCATCTTCTCTTCAGATAAAATTACTCCGAACAAAGGAGGCATGGATCTATATATCTCCAAACTCAAAAATGGCACATGGTCAAATCCCGTAGCGCTTGATTTTGTAAACACCGAAAAAGATGACCAGTATGTAAGTGTCGCGGCATTGGGAAGATACCTGCTGAAGGAAGCACCGGGGGCCAGAAAAAATTCAGAGATAACGGAATTCCTTATTCCGGCAGAGATCAAGCCGCGCGGTTTAATGATGGTAGAGGGTAAAGTAACAGACAATACTGGTGCAGCTGTGCCAGCCTATATATCCATTACAGATTTAACTACCAACAAACGCGTTTATAGCGGAAGACCAAATGCAAGCGGAGTATACTCGGTGTTTTTGCTGGAAGGCACGCGTTATGAAATGTCGGTAGATCCGGAACAAAGTACTATATCTTTCTTCTCGAAGACATTCGATCTTACTTCCGATAAAATTCCACAGAAAGAAAAAGTAAACGTAACGCTGAAACAACTTCAGCCGGGCGATGAAGTGCCGCTCAATGTTTCGTTTAAACCTAATTCTGCTATACCAGATGCATCGGCAGAGTCTGAATTAAAAAGACTGGTGCGTATAGCGAAAGCAAACCCGTCATTAAAATTTGAAATTCAGGTTTTGTTGAGTGGTTATGAAGAAGACACCGTGAAGTCATCAGCTGATCTCACCGAGCTGATTGTCGACTCAGTACATACCCGGGTCAATAACATCGATACGGTTATGGTGCGGAACACCTATCACAATGACAGAACACGCGCGCAGGCGCAGGCATTGATCGATTACTTCGTTTCTCAGGGTGCAGACGCTAAGAACTTCCGCTACTTTGTAAATGCAATCCCGGCTGTTACTCCGGAAAACAGAAAGCTTACCGTGAAAGCAGTAGCTCGATAAAGGAACATGCTGCCACGTCAAAAAATAAAAAGAGCGGTTATCAGTACATCGATAGCCGCTCTTTTTTTAATTCTTACTGCGTTTATTGCCTTTGGTGCTTTCGGTTTTGCAACTAACACCTTTTTACATTCCTTGTGCTCGGTCTTTCATGTGATTCCGCTTGCCATCTCCTATGATGGAGCCTCTGATGTATATATAGCCCTATACTATATCTTTCTGTGGCTTCTCGCCTCGTTCGCGGTTTACTTCGTACTCGGTGCGAGGAGAAAAGATTCAGGCGGTTAAAAAAATTCTCAGTAAGAAAATGGAACGGCTACCAGTGTTTTATCCCACATCAAAACCATTTCAGCATCACCTCCTACTTTTTCAAACGCAATGGTAAATTGTTCAAAGACTCTGTCCTGCTTCACAGCGTGAACATCGATCTTCAGCACGTCACGGGCAGGATCACGGTTGGCTTCGCCTCCGGAGTTAACACCCCACTGACCAAACTCTGAATTTAAAATTATAGTCCACGTTTCTTCACCCGGAATTGTCCACAGTGAATACTTTCCGCTCTTCAATGTTTTTCCTTCAAAGCGAAGATCTTTAGAGGTTTCAAAAGTTGTGGCTTCGTTGGCTCCGGTGCGCCACACAACTCCATACGGTACAAGAGCACCAAATATCTCGCGTTCTTTTTTAAACGGACGGTTGTAAAAAACTTTAACGGTCAGGTCCTTGTCATTAAAAACAACCTCCTCTTCCGGACTGAAAGATTTGGTTTGTTTCTTCATATAATACATTGTAACCCGGCCCAGCAGGATAAGAACGACAATTGCTATTCCGGTAAAAATCAAAAATTTTTTCATACTTAAGTTAAGTGGCCTCGCCGACAAGATCGTTATTCAAAACAATTTTTCAATCTTCTGATACAAAATACTGCCGGAGAACCTATTTTTACGGGCCTAAAAATATAAAGTTATGGACGTAGCATCTTGGTGGCCTTTTTTCGTGGTAATCGCATTATTTATTTTAGCGATCGTTTCTCCCTGGATCTTCCCGAACAAACAGGTGAGCAAAAACAAGCACGACAACAAATTCTAAGAAGAGTCGCTTTCGCGGCTTTCTTTTCAACCCATGAACATTTGTGTTTTCTGCGGCTCTTCATTGGGCCATAGTCCGGTCTATGAAGCTGCTGCTAAAGAGTTAGGAGCATTAATGGCAGCACAAGGTCACACCCTGGTATATGGTGGCGGCAATGTTGGGCTCATGGGTGTTATTGCTGATTCTGTTTTGCAAAACGGTGGTGAAGTAATTGGTGTGATACCAGACTTTTTACTTCAGCGCGAAGTCGGGCATCGCGGAGTATCCAAACTTGAAGTGGTGGGCTCGATGCACGAACGCAAAAAAAGAATGGCTGATCTCTCTGATGCTTTTATAGCAATGCCGGGTGGCTGGGGTACACTGGATGAACTCGCAGAGATACTTACGTGGCGACAACTCGAACTCATTACGCAACCTATCGCATTGCTGAACACTGCCGATTTTTTTAATGCACTGGTAGATCAGATGCATAAAATGGTGGATGCTGGTTTCCTTCGGGCGTCCAACCTCGACTTTCTTTTGATCGAACACGCTCCCGAAAAACTTCTCTCATCGATCCAGAGAGAAAATCAATAAACATTCGCACATTTTGACTTATCTTGACGTATAACCGAGTACGGTTCACACGTTTGTATGGTGCGTATAATTCAGGTCTTCGTCCTTGTCATTGCTTGTGTTGGTAATCTCTCCGCCCAAACATTGGGCTTCTCTCTTCCACCGGGTCAGAAGAAGGTTCAGATGCCCATCGAGATCTATAATAACCTGGTGGTGATACCGGTGGTGTTAAACAAAACGCTTCCACTGAAATTTATACTTGACACCGGTGTTCGCACAGCTATACTGACGCAAAAAACATTTACCGACATTCTTAATTTACCGTACTCACGGAAATATACTATATCCGGGCCTGGCGGAGAAAAGCTTGTTGATGCATACGTAACGAACAATGTCACGCTCGATCTTCCTGGTATACAAGGTCGCGGTCACGCGATGCTGGTGCTTGAACAAGATTACCTCGAGCTTAGAAATTATCTCGGCACTGACGTGCATGGTATATTAGGCTACGAATTGTTCAGTCGCTTCATTGTTCAGATCGATTACGAGAAAAAAATTCTCACCTGTACTACGCCCGACCGATTCAGAAAATCACGCAAGTTCCAAACTATACCGATGAAGATAGAGGACACCAAGCCCTATATCATCACACCAATTTCTTTTCAGGATGGCACCAACATCAACGCAAAGTTACTCATGGATTCAGGTGCGAGTCACGGCCTGATGCTTGACCCTGCAACGGATCAACGCATTACCGTACCGGCACATGTTGTAAGCAGTGTTATCGGCCGCGGACTAGGCGGTGAGATTGTGGGCAAGGTGGGCCGGATCAGATCAATAGAATTTGGAACCTATAAATTGAATAACGCCATCGCTAATTTTCCGGACCCCAACAGTTACTCCGATAGTATAAAGATTGGTAATGTATTTCGTAACGGAGCAGTAGGCGGTGAGATCATGAGTCGCTTTACAATCGTCTTCAATTTTCCACAGGAAGAAATATATATTAAAAAGAATGCGGCCTTTAAAAAGGGATTTCATTACAACCTGAGTGGCCTCATTGTGAAAGCAAAAGGCTCACAGCTAAATGTATTTGAAGTAACAGAAGTGCGCAAACTTTCGGTTGCCGACAGAGCTGGTGTTATGGCGGGCGATATTATTACCAGTATAAACGGTATCACAACACAAATACTCACGCTGAATCACCTGAACAGCTTTTTCAACAGCAAGCCTAACAAAAAAATACGACTGGAGATCGAGCGAAAAGGTCAGCGTATGCGAAAAGAATTTTTACTGGAAGACCAGATCTGAGAATTATCCGTGCGACAACTTCAGCATAAAATCCTTTCTTTTCTGATACATCTGGTATAGATAAAGCTGCGTTCTTTTAAAGCGGAGCGAGTTTTTCAACGTATTGTAAATCGCATCCGCAGAAAGATTTTGCTTTAGCAGATAATCGAGAATGCTGTTGGCCATGAGTGATTCATGGTAATTTGAATTCTTCAGCACTGTTATCGGTATATCTTTCGTCTTTGCGTTGCTGGAAAGTGTGTTGATGGTTTCCTTTAATTCGGACTTGCCGAGGTTATCATCGATCAGAATAAAATTTGGATTGAAACGGATCAGCCGTTCCATGATGCTTTTTACATCGAACGCAATCTCCGTAACAATTTTAAAACCGCGTACGACCTGCAGCTTTTTAAGCACGGCACTTAACTCGATCGGGTTGTTGCCAACGAGTAGTACGTGCATGGGTTCTGATGTAGAGGTGTCTTTTGTATTCATAATGCCAACTGTGTTTGTAAACAGTATATTAACGCAAAAGGTTACTCAACAAGATTTATTCCGGTGCTATTTTTTGTGAGTATACGTATTAATTTTCATCCGGAATTCTCAAATACGGAAACGCTGATCTGGAATTGAAAAAAATAGTAATTATCGGTGGCGGACTCGCCGGTCTTGTATCGGCCATTATCCTTTCGCGAAAAGGACTTCATGTACTTGTTATTGAAAAAAAAGTATATCCTTTTCACCGTGTTTGCGGAGAATATATTTCGAACGAGACAGTTCCCTTCCTGAAATCACTTGATCTTTTCCCGGACGAATTTTCGCCACCGC
Organism: uncultured Flammeovirgaceae bacterium; assembly: GCA_946480685.1. The sequence goes on from CAMLLI010000068.1 coordinate 5,034, forward strand.
ACATCCGCAACTTTTTACTTTCTGCTACCAGCGGTAAATATGAAAAGCTTCCGCTTGATCTCGGAGGTTTCGGCCTGAGCCGCTATATATTCGATGAATTTTTGTACCTGAAGGCACAGGCATGCGGTGCTGAATTCTGGCTTAACACCGAAGCAGAAAATATAGTCTTCCACGAACGAGAGAATAAATTTGAGATTACAACTTCGCGCGGAAATATAGTGGCGGATGTTGTGATCGGTTCATTCGGCAAGCGCTCCAAACTCGATGTACATCTGAATCGCTCGTTTATACAAAAGCGGTCGCCTTATGTTGGTATAAAGTATCATATTAAAACAGATCATCCGGAAGATCTTATAGCACTCCATAATTTCCCCGGTGGTTACTGCGGCATGAGCAATGTGGAGGATGGTAAAACCAATCTCTGTTATTTGACACATCGCGATAACGTGAAGAAGTATAAAAACATTCGCGACATGGAAGAAGCGGTACTTTTTACAAACCCGCTGTTGAGATCAATCTTTACCCATGCCGATTTTCTTTTTGATAAACCTGAAGTGATCAACGAGATTTCTTTCGAGACAAAATCTCCAGTTGAAAAACATATACTCATGGCCGGCGATGCTGCCGGTATGATTACGCCTTTGTGTGGCAACGGTATGGCTATGGCTATACATGCTTCCAAACTTGTGAGTGAACTTGTAGTGCGATATTGTACAGACGAACATTTCACAAGAGAACAACTTGAGAAGAGCTATACCTATCAATGGAAGAAAAATTTTGCAACACGACTCTGGGCGGGCCGGCAGATTCAGAATTTATTCGGCAATGCGTGGGCTTCCAACGTTGCTATAAACCTCGCTATTCATGTAAAGCCTGTTGCCCGAATTATTATGCGCAACACCCACGGAAAGGTGTTCTGACTTTCATAAAACAAATTTACCGTTAGTTGAGTGATACCAAATGTTGGTTGAGTTATAGGTAACTTTCAAGAATCAATTCTTATCTTCCCTTATAATCAACCATCATACAACCATGAATCAAGAAACGAATCGCAGATCTTTTTTACGGTCTCTCGGCCTTATTACTGTTGGTGCAACAACCGGAGTTTCTTTCCTGTCTTCCTGTGGAAGTAAACCTTCCGGCGAAAATCAACAGGCAACGGCAGATACAACTGCAACTACTGCGGCAGCTCCGAAAGAGTTGTTCTTTAAAATTTCGTTGGCAGAATGGTCGCTGCACAAATCGCTCTTCGATGGAAAATTAACAAACCTCGATTTTCCGGCGAAGGCTAAAAATGACTTCGGTATATCTGCTGTTGAGTATGTAAATCAGTTTTTCAAAGACAAGGCTAAAGATCAGGCATACCTTGCTGATTTGAGAAAACGTTGTGATGATCTTGGAGTAACCAGTGTATTGATTATGTGTGATGGTGAGGGAGAACTTGGTGATGCCGATGCTAAAAAAAGGAAACAGGCTGTTGAAAATCATTACAAATGGGTGGAAGCCGCTAAGTTTTTAGGATGTCACTCGATTCGTGTAAATGCTGCAGGCGAAGGTAAACGCGAAGATGTAGCGAAAGCAGCAACGGAAGGACTGCGTCAACTTTCTGAGTTTGCAAAAGGTGTAGGTATAAATGTGATTGTTGAAAATCACGGAGGTTTTTCTTCGGATGGCCAATGGCTGAGCGGCGTTATTGCCGGCACTCAAATGGATAACTGCGGCACGTTGCCAGACTTCGGTAACTTCTGCATTAATCGCACAAAACCAGAAGCGAACACACCGGAAGCATGGGCAAAGACAAAATGCCTCGAAGAATACGATCGCTATAAAGGTGTACAGGAACTTATGCAATACGCGAAAGGCGTTAGCGCTAAAACACACGAGTTTGATGCCCAGGGTAATTGCATCGATACAGACTATACCCGCATGCTACCAATTGTGAAAGCAGCAGGTTATACAGGCTATATTGGTATTGAGTACGAAGGACAAACACTAAGTGAAGACGAAGGTATACGCGCAACCAAAGCGCTGCTGGAAAAAGCAGGTGCTATTGCATAGTAAGATATAGTATATCAGAACATCTGCCAAAGCTGGGTAGAATCCAGCAGCAGGTAGATAAAGAATATATTTAAACATGTGGCTGAAATAAAATTCAGCCACATGGTGTTTTTATGGTTCGCCTTTGTCTCATCTTTTATAACGCGAATGAACCAGTATAAAAAGAAGGCCACTACGGGGAATAATGCTGCTATAAATGACACGCTATAGTCATTCACAAAGAATGCGTTGAAATAAAGTATATATCCGATCGTAACCACTGCGAACAAAGCGCCTACAAAAAGAAACGTTCCGCGTATACCCAGCATCAGGCTGAATGTTTTATCTCCGCGCCTGGAATCTTCTTCATGCTGATATACCTGCGTCATGGGATACGTTCCCAACAACATGGCACTGCTCAAGAGGCCGGGTATAATTACTGAAGCCCGAAGTGCATTCTCTACCGGAAAGCGATTGATGCCAACATAGCACATCACAAATGCAAACAGTCCTTGAAACAGACCAACCGTTAACCATCCTCCGATTGGATATTTTTTAAGACGTATAGCCGGATGACTATACGCCTTGGAGATCAAACCATAAATGAAAACAAGTACGGCAAAGACAACAGAGATCTTAACCACCGCTAACACCAGTGCGATAACATCAAACAGTAGTGAAAGATAATATAGTCCTTTCGTCACTTTCGGCGGATTCTTCAATCCGCCTATACTCTTTTCATCTTTATCAAAATAACTATTATACCCGTTACTGGCCGGATAAAGAAACAGGTGTATAATAATGAAAGTCCAGAGCAGCGGATTAACACTAATATTTGGCGAAATAGCCAGACTGAAAAAAAATACCGGCATCAGGTAGTACGAAAACGGTATACGCAGGTGAAGCCAGGCTGAACGCGAAAACATAGTTTTAAAGTATATATATTGAAAACGTCATTTATATCATCGGGTAAGTTAGCCAAACAATTCCTGGAAAACCTCCGTTAGCTTTCCAAACGCTTTTACCTGTATAGTAGTCTTCTTCAAGTCGATTGATTTCTGATTGAACTTCGAAATATATATCTCTTCAAAGCCGAGTTTCTCCGATTCGGAAATCCGTTGCTCAATCCGATTTACAGCGCGCAGCTCCCCTCCCAACCCAATCTCGGCAGCAAAACATATTTTGTCAGACACGGGAATCTCTTCCATGGATGATATAATTGAAATACAGATCGCGAGATCTATAGCAGGATCTTCTACTTTTATACCACCTGCCATATTCAGGAAAACATCTTGTGTACCCATGCGAAAGCCGCAACGTTTTTCGAGTACAGCCAGCAACATGTTCAATCGTTTCTGATCAAAACCGGTAGGCGTTCGTTGTGGCGTGCCGTATGACGCAGGACTCACCAGCGATTGTATCTCGATCAGTAAAGGTCTGTTTCCTTCTATTGTTGCGCCAATGGTAACACCGCTGAGTTGTCCGTCTTTCTGCGAAATTAAAATCTCCGAAGGGTTGGTAACTTCACGAAGCCCTGTTCCGAGCATTTCATAAATTCCAATCTCGGAAGTAGAGCCAAAACGATTTTTAGTTGTTCGCAAAATTCTATAGGCTAAATGTCGGTCGCCTTCAAATTGCAAAACGGTATCCACCATGTGCTCTAACACTTTCGGACCAGCCAGCATACCGTCTTTTGTAATATGACCAATCAGGAAAACGGGCGTATCCGTTTCTTTGGCAAACTTCATTAGTTCGCCTGCGCATTGACGCACTTGTCCTATACTTCCGGCTGCTGAATCCATTAGCGGAGAGTATAAAGTCTGGATTGAGTCCACAATTACCAGCTGAGGTTGCAGTGACTCGATCGCCAGAAATATATTCTTGGTATTGGTTTCAGTAAGTATATAGAAGTTCTTGGAAGAGTTACCGAGTCTGTCGGCCCGCATCTTGATTTGTTGCTCACTTTCTTCACCCGATACATATAGTACGCGCAAGGATTTCAATTGCAATCCTACCTGTAACATGAGTGTAGATTTACCAATGCCAGGTTCACCACCAATCAGCACAAGAGAACCCTGTACGATGCCTCCGCCCAATACCCGGTTCAACTCATCATCACCGGCATGGATGCGTGCTTCCGGTGTTGCCTCTATATCTGATAAAGCCTTTGCCTTGATTGACTTTGTACGTGAAGATTCCTGTCGCCACTCATTCTTGTTGCTTTCTTCCTTGGTTACTAATTCTTCAGCAAACGTATTCCAAGCACTGCACGATGGACATTTACCGAGCCACTTGGCAGATTCGTATCCGCAGCTCTGACAGAAATAGATTGTTTTTGCTTTAGCCAATTGATAAAATAATTAAGGGTTAAAACGCAGCCCCGAAGCTGCGAAAAGAATCGATAAAGTTGCACTAATTTTCTTTATACTTACGGAACAAATAAATCTAACTAACCTGCCTGTTGTTTATGAGAGCTTTAATGCTTGGCCTCATGGCCACCCTGTCTGTGCATATAGTCTGTGCGCAGAAATCTCCTGTTAAATTTGGTGACATCCCGATGGAAGACTTGAAGATGAAGGTCTACGACAAGGATTCTTCTGCCGCTGCCGTAATGCTGGTGGACTATGGTGAAGCCTATGTATCGGTAACCGCCATTAATGCCACGCTTGTTTTCGAGCGACATGTACGCATCAAAATCCTTACGAAAGAAGGTATGCGCTGGGCCGATGCCGGTATACCCCTATACCATTCAGGTTCTGCAGAAGAGCGTGTAACAAAACTGAAAGCAACAACCTATAACCTTGAGAATGGTAAAGTTGTTGAAACCGACATGTCGAAGGACGGTGTCTTCAAAGAAAAATTTAACCGTAACATCAACCTTCAGAAATTTACTTTACCCAATGTAAAAGAAGGTTCGGTTATAGAATATTCCTATACCGTTACATCTGAATTTCTTTCCAATTTTCCGAACTGGCAGTTTCAATACGACATTCCGGTTCGCTGGAGTGAGTACTGGGCGATGTTCCCGGAATTTTTCTTTTTTGAAAAGTATATGCAGGGATATATAGCGCCTACATCGTACGAGATCAAGAATAAAGCAAACTCTGACTTCCAGATCCAGGCGCACCACTGGGTATCGAAAGATGTACCCGCCTTTAAGGAAGAACCTTTCATGACGTGTGAAGATGACTACGTTTCAAAAATCAATCTTGCACTGTCGCACATCAGCTTTCCTGGTCAACCGGTGAGAGAGATAATGGGAACATGGTCAAAGCTCAATACCGTGTTGCTGGAAAGTGAAAGTTTCGGTAAAGCTATTTCAGGATCGAACTTCCTCAAGAAAAAAGTAGAAGAGATCACGACCGGAATGACTG
>CAMLLI010000069.1 GCA_946480685.1 uncultured Flammeovirgaceae bacterium
AGGATATGCTATACTTTGCGCGTTGGCGCAATGGGCTATATTGGGATTTCACATCAAAAAAATAAATGCATTTCACGAGTATATCAGTCGTAAGAAAAATATACTTCAGAAGTTTTCCCGTTTGCTGCACTATCTTCAGCATGCTTCGTTTCAGGCACCGCTTCTTAAAAAGTTGTCAGACCACGCACATGAGGCCGATGTAAAAGTAAAATCACTCGCATCGCTTGTGAGCTCTCTCGATGCAAGACTAAATGCCATGACAACACTTGTGGTGAATAGTTTACTGCTATACGATATGCAATGCGTATACCGACTGGAGAAATGGAAGGCTGATCATGCGGGGAAACTCATTGCCTGGCTAGACACCGTAGATGAAATGGAGGTGCTGAGCAGCTTCGGTACATTTGCCTTCAACCACCCAAAATTTCAGTACGCTACTATACATGAAAAACTTGCCATCGAAATAAACGAACTCAGTCATCCGCTTATTCGAGAACAAGAGCGCGTTGCCAATGATCTTACGTTGGGCAGTAGTCAATCGGTATTAATTGTAACGGGTGCTAACATGGCAGGCAAAAGTACATTTTTGCGTACTGTAGGAGTAAATCTCGTACTGGCATTGAGTGGAGCTCCGGTCTGCGCCCAGTCATTCCGTTGCCCCATAATACATTTGAGAACAGGTATGCGTACTGCCGACTCACTCAAAGATCATCAATCGTATTTCTATGCAGAACTCAACCGGCTCAAAACCATTATGGATGAACTGCGAAGCGACAAGCCATTGTTGATTTTACTGGATGAGATTTTGAAAGGCACGAACTCCACTGATAAACAAGCAGGATCTATAGCCCTGGTAAAACAACTCTTACCACATCCTTGCCTTGCTATGGTTGCCACACATGATCTGGCACTGGGAGACCTTCAAACGGAATACCCGGATCGTGTTAAGAATTACTGCTTCGAGGCTACGATCGAAAATGATCAACTCTCTTTTGACTATAAACTGAAACCCGGACTGGCTCAGAAAATGAATGCAACGTTTCTGATGAAGAAGATGGGAATCATTCCTGCATAGTATATCTATGCTTCTGCAGGAATGATGTGATATTTATTTTTCGAACTGCAGCACGATGCTATAAGATTCAACTCCCTGCACGAGCACTTCACGCGTACCGGTACCATCAAGGTTACCACGCGCTATCAGATGTGTATCAGTAGCCGGATCGGTTTCTGTCCAGTATATTTTTCCGGAACCTTTGTCAATTGCTATACCGTCTGGCCGCGTAACGCCATCCTGCCGGTCGAATAACACGGCCGGGCTACCCGCCAGGTTAGAGCCTACAATTTTACGCAAGCCTTCATCTGCCCAGTAGAGCAGGTTAGAAGATGCGTCCAGATATATACCCGATGGGTTTTGCAAAGTGAGATTATTGATTCCAAAATAACGTGTAGGGTATTTAGCGGTACCACCTACCTTGAAATACCAGATCGATGCATAGTCGCTCAGATCAGAGTAAAACAATTCCTTGCGTGCAGGGTCGTATGCCAAACCGTAGCTGTAAGAAAGCACCGTGTCATATTCAAACATCGATGTTGCTATAGCGGTGCCATCCAAGCTTCCTTGCTTCATCTGGCCGGTACCGGAGTTAGACCAGTATAAAACATTGTTGGCAACATCAAGCGCAAGTGCCGTAGGTGTGCTTACACTGTCTGCTTCATCGTACAATACTTCTACTGAACCTGAGCCATCAATGTTGACGCGCAGTATACGATTATTCGTTTCTTCTGCAGCGTAAATTTTACCGCCCAGAAAATCGATTGCTATACCGGCAAGTGTATCCAGTCCTTTGGATTCATCGGCTATCGTTGTAAATGTGTTGGGCGTGCTCAGATCAATAACTCCGATTTTTTTTCCGCTATAGTCTGAAAAGTAAAGATGCGTTGCCTTCGGATATACCGGATCTTTATCGATACCATCACCGCACGATGCTATAAACAGAACTGAAAGAACAAGAAGGACTGAGGGAATGAATTTCATGAATATGTAGAGTTATTTTTTGGTCTATGCAACCCCTATATTTTTTCGGAGTTGCATAGAGTAGAGTAACGAAATACTTATGCTGGTATTTTGCAGAGCTCCGACAATGCTTTTACAGCGGCATCAATTTCTTCCGGTTTATTATACTTGCTGAATGAGAACCGTATAGCTCCACGCTTCGATTCCGGGTAAAGCGCTCCCAGCACGTGCGAACCAGTTGCTGCTCCGCTAGAGCATGCACTTCCGCCTGAAGCAGATATACCTTGCAGATCAAGATTGAAAAGCAGCATATCATTTTCTTCCGACTCAGGTAGCGAAACATTCAATACGGTATATAAACTTTTATCAAGGTTATCGGAGTCACCGTGGAATGTTACCCCCGGTATCTGCTCTTTTAACCTTTCGATCATTCGCGTTTTTAATTCTTTTATATAGTGTATATGTTCATCCATATCGCGATAAGCAATTTCAAGTGCCTTCGCGAGACCAATTATACCATATACATTTTCAGTACCGCCACGCATGTTACGTTCCTGCGCACCGCCATGAACAAAAGGCTGTATCTTTTTATCCTTGCGGATAAACATAAAGCCTATACCTTTTGGTCCGTGAAATTTATGGGCAGCAGCCGTGATGCCGTGTACTTTTATCTTGCTAAGATCATGACGATAGTGACCTACTGTCTGAACAGTATCCGAATGAAAGTACGCGCTATAGGCATTACATAATTCGGCTACACGTTCCAGGTCTAACAGGTTTCCTATTTCATTGTTCGCATGCATTAACGATACCAGTGCATTCGGGTTTATCTTCAGCAATTCTTCCAGGTGGTTCAGATCGATATGCCCTTTTGCATCGAGCTTTACCATGTGCAGGTTGAACTGATCTTGCTTCGCCAGCATGTGCAACGTATGCTCTACTGCGTGATGCTCGATCGGTGAAGAGATCACATTCTTTATACCATATGTACGAATACTGCTTCCCAAAATTGCATTGTCGGCTTCCGTACCTCCTGAAGTAAAGATGATTTCACCCGGCGTACAGTTTAACAACTCGGCAATTTTTTTTCGGGCCGACTCGATCGCTGCCCGAACTTTCCGTCCATGCCCATGCGTGGAAGACGGATTCCCGAAATCTTCCAGCATAAAAGGCTTCATCGCTTCAAACACTTCCGGGTCGAGCGGAGTTGTGGCAGCATTGTCTAGATAAATGCGCATATTGGTTAATGAGTTCAGCCGGCAAAGTTAAAGGTTCGGGCTTAAACCATCGTCAGCAACCGGCCATTAAGCCAGGGTTTTTTCGTTAATAATCTCTTTAATGTCAGATATGATCTTTTTAGCAAGATTATCGGCTTTAACTTCCATGTCTGACTCCGCGTAAATACGAATGATCGGTTCCGTGTTTGACTTACGCAGGTGTACCCATTCTTTGTCGAATTCGATCTTAACACCATCAATGGTATTGATCGGCTGCTTCACGTACTTCTTCTTAACTTCTTCCAGCACTTTATCAACGTTAATATCCGGTGTTAACTCGATCTTGTTTTTAGAGATGATGTAGTTCGGATACTTGGCGCGCAGCCTTGAAACAGTTGTATCTGACTTTGCCAGGTGTGTAAGGAAGAGCGCAATACCAGCCAACGCATCGCGACCGTAGTGAAGATCAGGGTAAATTACACCACCGTTACCTTCACCGCCAATCACGGCATTCTGTTCTTTCATCATCGTCACTACATTTACTTCGCCCACCGCTGCAGCAAAATACTCGCCTCCCGCTTTTTCAGTAATGTCACGCAGCGCGCGTGTAGACGAGAGGTTGGATACCGTATTGCCTTTCTTCTTTTTACCAGCGTTCAACACGTAATCAGCAACAGCTACCAAAGTATATTCTTCTCCGAATGGAGTTCCATCTTCTGACACCAACGCCAAACGATCTACATCCGGATCAACCACTATACCCAGGTCATACTTACCTTTCTTGATCTCACGAATAATATCGGTGAGATGTTCCGGCAGCGGCTCCGGGTTGTGTGGAAAATGTCCGGTAGGGTCGCAGTATAGTTCTTTTACTTTTACACCCATTGCTTTTAACAGCATGGGCACTGCTATACCACCCGTAGAATTTACAGCATCTACTACAACCTTGAATCCTTTATTCGTAACAGCCTCCACATCAACGAGTGGAAGTTTCAGAATCTGATCAATGTGTATCTTGATATAGTCATCCTTCTTTTCATATTTACCCAGCTTTGTTACCTGGGCAAAATCAAATTCTTCAGCTTCTGCTATACGTAATACTTCTTCGCCATCTTTTCCTGAAATAAACTCGCCTTTTTCGTTGAGTAATTTCAGCGCGTTCCACTGCACCGGGTTATGACTTGCTGTAAGAATAATTCCGCCAGCTGCGTTCTCTAACGGAACTGCTATTTCAACCGTAGGCGTTGTAGACAAACCCAGGTCAACTACATCAATACCTAAGCCTTGCAGTGTGGCCGTTACCAATGCACTTACCATTTCACCCGAGAGGCGCGCATCGCGACCGATCACAACTTTTGTTGCACCTTTCTTCTGTTTCAAAAGTGAACCATAGGCGGCAGCAAATTTTACAACATCAACGGGTGTGAGGTTATCACCTGTTTTACCTCCTATAGTACCTCGTATACCTGAAATCGATTTAATTAAAGTCACTTGATTTTGAGTTTATGCGGACGGCAAAAATAAGAAGAAATCTCATGAGGTACGAGACACTCTTTATCAAGTATGATTTTGATTGATGATTTTAGATCGTAGATTAACGCTCTTTACCTTGGCACTAAATTTTGAACCGGAATTATGAAGAAAGTTATATCGGCACCAGATCCCACACGTGAAGAAAAACTGAAAGCATTCGACAGGCTGCTGACGATCATGAATGAATTGCGGGAGAACTGTCCGTGGGATAAAAAGCAAACGCTGGAAAGTTTACGTCACCTTACCATAGAAGAAACATATGAACTATCTGATTCTATTTTGGAAGGCGATTTGAAAGAAGTAAAAAAAGAACTGGGGGATATCATGTTGCACATGGTATTCTACGCGCGCATTGCTTCTGAGCTTGGCGCCTTTGATGTCAGCGATGTATTGAATTCGATTTGCGATAAACTCATCGAGCGACATCCTCACATCTATAGCGATGTAGTAGCGAACGATGAAGAAACGGTAAAAGCCAACTGGGAAAAAATAAAACTGAAATCAGGAAACAAGTCGGTACTGGAAGGTGTACCTAAATCTTTACCGGCACTTGTTAAAGCTATCCGCATACAGGATAAAGCGCGTGGTGTTGGCTTCGACTGGGAACGCAAAGAACAAGTTTGGGAAAAGGTTGAAGAAGAAATGCAGGAGTTCAAGAATGAATTCAATGCAGCGTCTAATGAAGCGATCAATAAAGAGAAGGCGATGGCTGAATTTGGAGACCTGCTTTTCTCACTGGTGAATTACGCACGTTTTATTGACATCGATCCGGAAGAAGCACTCGAACGCACCAACAAAAAATTTATCAAGCGGTTTCAATTCCTCGAAACAGAATCTGCCAAAGATGGTAAAGTAATGGGCGAGATGACACTTGCTGAAATGGATATATACTGGGAGCGAGCCAAGCAACTGCGCGAACAGAAATAGTTTCTTTTCAATATATAGTTTTACCAGCCGGTATATATTCTGGATATAAATCTACCGTTTGGTGAGGCTCCATCGCATCAGCGGTCCGCTGGTCATGCTGGTAACAAGTGCCATAATAACGAGCGACACGAATACTTTTTCGTTGATCAATCCGTTTTCGAGCGCTATCAATCCAAGTATAATCTCCATTGCTCCGCGTGCATTCATACCAAAGCCTGCCGCGAGCGATTCTTTCCACGAGAAGCCGCCCAATCGGGTACCTATACCGGCACCAACAATTTTACCGGCAAAGGCAATGAAGATGATGGTTACTGTTAACATCAAATCGAAGTTGGTAAAGAAATTTACGCGCAACCCGATGGACACAAAAAACAACGGAGCAAAAATGTTGTTGATAAACTGGTGAACTATTTCTTTGGCGCGTTCGGAAAAATGTTCTGAATCGCCAAGCGCAACACCCATTATAAATGCACCGAAGATTGCATGTATACCTATATACTCCGTAAAGGCTGCAGCAAAAAAACAAAGCGCCAGCGATACGGAAAGTACACCCCCTGGCCAAGCCAGTTTGCGATTTACCCAGGGAAGGAAGCGGTTTAACAACCCGCGGCCTACGGTAAGCATCAACCCGGCAAATACCAGCGTTAACAACGCAGTGTTCCAAACCGACATGGAGCTTCCGCCTTTACCTATCATTCCGAGTATTACCGAGAAGATCATCCACCCAATCAAATCATCGAGCATGGCTGACGCAACAACGAGTAAACCCATGCGCGACTTGAACATATTCAGGTCCATGAGTATACGCACAATAACCGGCAGTGCAGATATAGCCATGGCTGTTCCCATAAACAGCGCAAACACGAGGCGCGCATGTATATCGGCTATACCGAAAAATTCGGGGAACAGATACGGGAACACAAAGCCAATGAAGAAAGGAATTATCAAACCAAAAAAACTGGTTGCTATAGCTTGCCTGCCTTGCTGCCATACAATGTGCAGATCTACTTCAAGCCCGGCAATAAACAACAACATCACTACAGCTACTTGCACCATACCCGACAACACCGTGCCTGCACCGCTCGGCACGGGGAACAACGCAGCAAACCATTCGGGCTGAATCATACCGAGCACCGTAGGACCTAACAGAACACCAGCTATAATTTCGCCAATCACAGCAGGCTGTTTGAATTTACGTGCAACTTCAGCAAGTATACGCCCTATGATGAGCATAATGCCCAGCTGCATCAGCAAGTGTACTACATCTGCGTGGCCCAGCCTAACCATGCTTTACCTCCCTTCCTGTACCTTGATTTTTGATCGGGTGAATCACCAGTAAATTACATGGCATATCTGCAAATATATACTCGAGGCCATGCGGGAAAACACGATCGAACAATGAGAATCTGCGGGGCGATGCTCCTACAACCAGCAAGTCGGCATGCTTGCGCTGCGCAAACTTGGCCAGCTCAAAACCTGACTTACCGGCAAGCATTTTTATATTTACTTTCAATCCTTCGTGTGGTATACCTTTCAACAATTTCTCTACCGTTTCAATTTCATCTTTCACCAGGCTTTGCCGCAGGTTCTCATACTCTGCTTCCGAATGTTGGTCGGATGCCGACATGGTTAAACCATATAGTTTGATTTCGCGAACAACATGCAGCCACTGTGCTTTATCTTTTAAACCAATGGCACACGCTATACGAACAGCATCTTCAACATAGGCGCTGTCTTCTGTATTCACCACTATATTTCGGAAAGGTGCCGGTGTGTTAGACGGATCGGTGAGCATAAGCACCGAGCAACCAGCCTTGCGTAGAATTTTACGCGCTATCGTACCGAGATAATACTGAACAAGATTCTCCTGCTTAAGCGCACCCGCCACCAGCAAGTCTACGTTTTCTTTTTTGCAGGTTGCCAGTATACGCTCGCTGGGTTTGCCCTGCTCCCAGCAGACGCGAACGTCTTTATCAAGTGACAAATTAACACTCGCCAAAAATTCATTCAGCAGTAATTTTTCACGGTCGCCATAGTCGCCTACATGAATGAGAATGAGTTCGGCATTCCATAAATTTTTTAACCGGGCCACCTCTGCAAGCAGGGCTTGCGTGCGCGGAGAGAACGCCAGGGCTAATGCTATTTTATGGAACTGCACCATTAAGGCGGTAAGATAACGGATTTTAATACGGGATTGGTAGTGTAAAATTTAGTAATAACTGCGGGATGGCCGGTATCAACCGTGTTGCCGTTTACTGAAACTTACTCGCCCTATAGCAGGGAATTGTAAACACCTGAACAATATACCTGTTCGTTAATGTGTTGCAACGCTGTTTTACTTTTCAGGATTCTCTTTTGCCGTAAATTTCATTACACCTTCGCTTTCCATTCTTCTTACTTTTTTCTGAAAAACTTGCACGGATACGCCAACCGGGATAATCAAACGGTACCATCTACAGGGGTATTCTACTTTTGTTTACTCAAAATTCGAAGAATGGAGTTTAGAAAAGTGATACGGGATTTGATTGTTGGTGAAGACAAGCACATTGAGTCTTGGGGAGAGTATAAACAGGTGATGCTGTCCGGGCAATTTGCGCTGCTCGGCATTCTGGTATGTGCACTATATATAGTGATCGATGTTTTGTCAGGTACATATTTCTCGGTGCCGGTATTTGTATGCAGCGCTTTTTTTCTTTCGCTCTCTATTTTCATACATCGCCAAGGCGACCATTGCCTGGCAAATTACTTCTTATTGCCTACGGTTAACATCATGGTATATCTGTTCGCGGCCAGCGAATCACCCAACACCGGTATCTTTGTTTTTTTCATAGCTAATTCTGTTGCGGCTTTCGCGGTGTTCAGCTATAAACAGCGACTACTGTCGATATTGTTCGCTGTATTTACCTACGTACTCTTTGCAATGGCTTACTTTGTAGATTTCAGTCTGCTTCCGAAGAGAAATCATAGCGAAGAATTACTGTTGCTACATCTTGTATTGAATTTTACTGTTGCGCTGCCAGCCATTACCATGGGAGTATATCTGCTCATCAGCCTGAATCATTACAACGCTATACAGCTTGTGCAGAGCAACGAGATGCTTACCAAGACTAACCGCGAACTCGATCGTTTTGTATATAGCACTTCGCACGATCTTCGCGCTCCACTCACCTCCATCATGGGTCTGCTTAATATAGCCGAGCGCTCGCAGAGCACCCACGAGATGAAGAACTATATGCTGATGATGAAAGACCGCATTCATTCACTGGATAAGTTCATTAAAGATATTACCGATTACTCCCGTAACAACCGTCTTGATATCACGCGCGAAAAAGTAAATCTCCATGAACTGGCGCATGAGGTATGGGATAGTCTCCGGTACTCTCCGGAAGCCGAGCGAATTGATTTTCATGTTGATATACCGGAAGATGCCGTGGTGGAATCTGACAAGAACCGTCTGCGCATTATTATCGGTAACCTGGTTTCGAATGCCATCCGCTATCACGATAATCGTAAAGACGGAAAGTATATACGCCTGCAGCACCAGTTAAACGGACGCGTTTTCTATCTGAAAGTAGAAGATAACGGTCAGGGTATAGCACCGGAGTATCACGGCAAGATATACGATATGTTCTATCGCGGTAACGAGAAATCAAAAGGCTCCGGTCTCGGACTATATATTGTAAAGGAAACGCTCATGAAGCTTTCAGGTTCTATACATCTTGAATCCGCACCGGGTGTTGGCTCTACCTTTACAGTAAAACTGCCCAAGCATATTGCGTAAGTAATCCCCTAACAAACGGCAGGGTACTAACCTTAACATTTAAAAAACAGGTGACAGTCCGTTGCAGACTGTTGACTAATATTATCTTTGCCGCTTATGGCAACGCAAGAAGATAACCTGTTTAAAAATGTGATTGCCCATGCCAAGGAGTATGGGTTCATCTTTCCTTCCAGTGAGATTTATGATGGCCTCAGTGCTGTATATGATTACGGGCAGAACGGGGCCGAACTGAAGAACAATCTGAAGGAGTATTGGTGGAAATTTATGACCCTGCTGCACGATAATATAGTAGGGATCGATGCCGCTATCTTCATGCACCCCACAACCTGGAAAGCTTCCGGCCACGTGGACGCCTTTAACGATCCGATGATCGACAATAAAGATTCCAAGAAACGCTATCGCGCAGATGTGCTCATTGAAGATGCAATCGCGAAGATGGAAGATAAGATCAACAAAGAGGTTGAGAAAGCCGAGAAGCGTTTTGGCGATGCCTTTAACAAAGAGACTTTTGTTACTACGAACGCGCGCGTACTCGAGTATCAAAAGAAGATCGATGAAACCAACGCACGTCTCAAAGATGCGATGGGCAATGGCGACATGGCTGCGATGAAGCAGTTGATTATTGACCTCGAAATTGCAGATCCTATTTCCGGAACCAAGAACTGGACCGATGTTCGTCAGTTCAACCTGATGTTCTCTACCGAGATTGGTTCTTTGGCAGATGAAGCCAACAAGATATACTTACGTCCGGAAACAGCTCAGGGTATATTTGTAAATTTTCTGAACGTGCAGAAGACCGGTCGTATGAAGATACCGTTTGGTATAGCACAGATCGGCAAAGCTTTCCGTAACGAAATTGTAGCGCGTCAGTTTATATTCCGTATGCGTGAGTTCGAGCAAATGGAAATGCAGTTCTTTATCAAGCCGGGCGAAGAAATGAAA
>CAMLLI010000070.1 GCA_946480685.1 uncultured Flammeovirgaceae bacterium
TTGCATTGGTAAAGTTCAGGTATAGCTGGCGGAAGTCAGGAGCCTTGAAGCCTACACCAAACGAACCGCGTACAGCCAGCCAAGAGTTTACATCATACTGTGCCGACAGTTTAGGACTGAATTGAGATCCGTATGCACTATGATCATCGTAACGTCCGCCAATCAACAGGTTAAGTTTGGAGACCGGTTGCCATTCATACTGTGCATACGCATAGTTGGTCTGGTACTTCATCTTGTCATCATACCGCGTGGCTTCTACACTTTCCCATATCCTTCCGACACCGAGTGTGATGATGTTCTTCGCGTTCAGAAAATACTCCGTTTGGATCTCCGGGCGGGTAAATGTCTGATCAAAGTATGTATCATCGTAGGTAGAGCCATCGCCTTGATACGTCATTAATGAGGTCGTGCTATATTTCGATCCGTATAGCCTGAACGTTGTCTTGAATTTCTGTGAGAAACTATAGCTCAACACCGGGTTTACATTCCAGTCTTCCACATCGCCACGTCCGTTCAGCAACACCGGGGCATCGGTTGTACCTATATCCGTAATACTCTTTTGTGTTTCGGTAAAATACCTCCCCGACAGCGAGAACTTCATGCGATCACTGAAGTCGTAGGTAATGCGCGATTGATAGGTATAATTCGTAAACGGACTTACTGTTTTACCTTCCGTTTCCGGAGACAGATCATAACCATCCGTACTATAGCGATCCAGAAATGCATAAAGTCCAAACCTGTTCTTCTGATAGTTCAGGGTTGCCGAAAAGTCTGATGTCTCATTCGTTCCATAGCGTGCTGATAATGTACCGTTCACACCATTGGGACGATCGGTAATAATATTGATCACACCCGCCAATGCCTCTGATCCATACAAGCTTGAGCTTGGACCTTTCATAATCTCCACTTGTTTGATGTTACCCACGGCAATGCGGTTTAACTCCAGCGTGCCGGAAGTACGACCGATCAGCGGTTCACCATCCACCAGTATCAATGTATATTCGGGAGTAAAGCCCTGCATCTGCACGCCGGTACCATGATCGCTTGTTATAGCCAGACCGGTTTGTTCACCCAGTACATCGTTAAGACGAAGCGATCCCATACTGGCAATCTGTTTCTGCTGGATCACCGTTACAGGTACCGGTAATTCTGCGAGGGCACGTTCGCTGCGCGTAGCCGTGACTACGATCTCTGCCAGTTGTTTGATGGTAAGAGAATCCTGCGCCTGAGCATTTATACTCATCGCCAGGATAATTGCAGCAGCAATAGCCACACCGTTGTAGCTGCGATGCCGGCAGATATAGCGCAGTACGTTCCGAAATATATAGACAGTTTTCATTTTTTAAAGCGCCTGAAGATTCTTCACGACTTCTCTCCATTCTTCTCTTTCAGGAATACCGGGTTTTCGCAAGCCGAAGAATTGTGCGATCATGTTCTTTCCTTTGTCGAAAAGTTCAACAGAAGTCACCAGCCCCTCCGTTGTAGGTTTCTGTACGACCCATGCGGTGTGTACTACATCCATGCGCATGTGCATATTGAAATCCGGATCAAGTACATTCAACCATTGTTCTGGTCCGGCATGCCCGCGTTCGAGTACGCGTATCGTTCTTACTTTGCCTTGGTGGATCTGAAGATTACCACGATTCCCGGCGAAGATCATGATCGGTAATTTGGTAGCCGATGCGCTGTCCAGTATCTGCCTGGGTGTAAGCTTGGCATCTACCTGGTAGGTATATTTACCGGCTGCAAGTTCCAGGGCATGATAGCGATGTACTTTGTGTCTGCGCAGCATCCCGAAGAAGTCATGTGTATCTTTCAACTCACTCCACTCCTGCAGAAAAGCTTCGCGATTCTCCGGACCATTTAATTCTTCCGTTGCATACGGCTCAACTTCCAGTTCTGCACTTTGGTCAGCAGCGCGAAATGTCTCCACCAGTTTTTCGTAAGCGGCTTCATCACTTTTCTCCTGCAGGTATATTTTGGTTACAGCATCACCTGCTTTATCAAATACCTGTATGCTCTTGAGTGTGCGATCTGATTTCTCTTCGGTAACAGCAAATGCAAAACTCCATGCACTGAAGAATACACGTGTCTCCACCGGACCGATCACCGTTGCTATAGCACGTGCGCCTTCTCCTTTCACATCCACTTCCTGAAAGGGACCTTTATGTTCAAGTATGCAGGCATCATTGCGTGTAAGCGACATCACCTTGCCAAGCGTTGTGAAACTCTTCAGCAATTCAGTCCACGGGCCTTGCAGACGTACCACGCCCTCTCCGATCCTTGTGGCCAGCAGTTCCGCTTCACTTGCTCCGAGGTCACGGGCAGCTTCGCGGATTCTGATACCAGGCTTGGCTTGTTGAATGCCTCTCCAGGCTTCGCGTAAGGATGACGATTTACTTTCTACTATCGTACTCATTTTATAGATGTTTATAAGTATATTTATAGGTATATAGTTTCGTTGATTATCGCTTGGAGCTGATGCTCATGGGCTGCTGCACTGTTCGCTCCGGAATTATATAAGGACAGTTATTACAGGGATCGTGATATACATTAACCCGGCAACAGAATGTTTCTTCAATGTTTGATTTGGTAAATACTTGCTGCGCTTCCCCTGACGCTACAATTTTACCACCGCGTAAAAAGTATAAATGATCGGCAAACTGAACAGCCTGGTTCAAATCATGTATGATGGCCATTACACCAATGTTACGCTCGCATACCTGCTTGGCCAGACTAAAGATGAGTTGCTGCTGCGCTATATCGAGACTGCTGGTAGGTTCATCCAGCAATATATAGCGCGGGTATACGGTTTCTTCCCATACCTGCGCCAGTACACGGGCCAGCTGAACCCGTTGCTTCTCTCCTCCTGACAATGTCAGGTAATTGCGTTCACGGAAATGATCGATGCCGGTTAGCGCCATCACTTCATCGAGTATATGCGCATTTTCTTTCTGTGTAGCTTTATGACCGTGTCTGCCGAGCATCACGATTTGCTCAACAGTAAAAGTAAATTGCACTGTGGTAGTCTGCGGCAATACCGCGCGGACCCAGGCCAATTCTTTAGGACTATAGTTGCGTGCAGCCTTACCGTTGATCGTTACCTCACCGTGATACTCCGTATGCTCGTGTGCCATTACCTTGAGCAGTGTACTTTTACCCGCTCCATTCGGTCCTACAATGGCCGTAAATGCACCGGGCTCCAGGTTCAGATTGATATCGCGGAGTATAATTTTATCGCGCACGCGAAAGGATATATTACTCGCCTGGTACATTACAATTCGTTTTTACGCTTTGCATTCATTAATAATCCGATGAAGAAGGGGGCACCGATCAGCGCGGTAACAACACCAATGGGAAGTTCTGACGGACTTACCACCGTACGCGCCACTATATCTGACAGTACAAGCAGCAACGCTCCGCCTATAACAGAACCAGGCAATACAAGTCTGTTATCGGCATAAAATGATACGCGTATAACATGCGGAACAATCAGCCCTATAAATCCAATCATGCCCGACAACGACACACTTACACCTACGGCTAACGCGGAAAGGAAAATCACCACGCGCTTGGTATACTCTACATCCACACCTACGTGATACGCTTCTGCTTCACCGAGCGCGAGTGCATTCAGTGTGGGTGAAAAAAACATCAATCCTACTGAAGACAGAATGAGTAAAGGTGACGCAATCATGAGTTTATCCCACGTTGCGCCACCCAGATCGCCCAAGGTCCAGAAAGTGAAAGTTCTTAGTTGATTTTCGTCAGCATAAAATATAGCGAGCCCTATAATGGCACCGGCCAATGCGTTGATCGCAACACCGGTTAATACCAGCACCGCTATATTTGTACGACCGGTTTGATTACTCATTCGCAATACTGTAAATGTCGCGGTTACTCCGCCGGCAAATGCCAGTACGGGTAAGAGTATACTATACATCCAGCCATCAGCCTGTATAACCAAACCACCAAATACAATCATTACAACTACGGCTGCAGCGGAACCACCGGATACACCAATCAAACTAGGTTCTACCAATGGGTTTCTGAACAGGCCCTGCAACGCAGCGCCACTTACACCCAGTGCAGCACCGATCAATATAGTCATGACAATGCGCGGTATACGTATAGTTGACAGTACAACTTCATGCATACTGTCCACCGCTATATTTTGAAACAGGCCTGCCTTCTGCAGTATAATGATGGCTACATCTGCAACCGGAACAGAGACAGCACCAATGGTTAACGAAAGCAATATGGCAAGTATCAAACCGATGCCCAGTGCCGTCAGAATTATAGCAGTACGATACTCCCGTATGGAAAGCGCCAGGTTCATGTTGATTATTTCGCGCGGAGTTCAGGATGGATCAACACAACAAGCTCTTTTACAGCCTCACCAAAACGAGGACCAAAATTGGTAAGCTTCAAACTTTCAATGGAAACAATCTGCTTTTTCTTACCGGCAGTAGTCTGTGCTACACCCGGAATTTTTAAAGCGCCATCTATACCTCCGAGACTTTCAAGTCCCATCGACACCATTAACAGGTAATCCGGATTGGCAGCGATCAACGCTTCCGTGTTCAGCGGCTTGTATCCTTCTACATCACTCACGGCACTGGTAGCACCGACATACGAAAGAATTTCTCCGAATGTATTTTTACCGGCAACACTGATGGTAGATGTACCTCTGTTATATACACTCAATACTTTCGGAACGGAAGTCGTTTTCTTGAGCATGGCGTTTGCTTCCGCAAGTTCGCCTTCTATTTTAGCGATCAGTTTTTTTCCCTCGGCATCACGATTCAACGCAGTGGCTATCTGCGCTATGAACTTCTTGGTATCGTTGAAAGTATATTTGCGATCAATGATCAACAGCTTTACGCCACTGGCAGTAAGTTGCTGCAGTACGGCATCTTCCACATAATCCTTCTCTGCTATAACAAGGGTTGGCTTCAGACTAAGAATTCCCTCGGCATTTATACCACCGCGATAACCAATGGAAGGCAATTGCTGAATGTGTGCCGGATATAAGCTTGTTCGATCAGACGCTATAATTTTATCGCAGTCACCCAATGCACATACTGTCTCAGTCAGTGCACTGCCTGCTGTTATGATGCGTTGGGCATATACTATATTACTATAAGAAAGTATACATATAAATAAGAGAAGAACAGGAACTCGTTTCATTAGTTGTTTAGATTAATTCTAAACAAAAGTAGAGCGAACCATCATCGTACGTCAATCGCCTCTAGCCGGCATTTTTTTTATACCTTCATCAGACTACATGATGCGATTCTACAGGCTAGATTGCTTATACCTTTTACCGGGTAGCTGTGGGGAGTTGCTGGTTGCTGGCTGCTAGCTGCAAGACGGGAGTGCTATCGCTGCATAACGGTACAATACAGCCAATCCTATATATAGTAAATATATAGTTGCTTGCAGCAGGAAAGTATACTTGTGTTGTTACACTATTTGGGCTTGATAAGACCGAAGTCGATGGCGTAGATAACAAACTCGGTTGGTGATTTGATGTTGAGTTTGCGAATGATGCTCTTGCGATGGGTTTGTACGGTATGCGGACTCAGGTGAAGATCGTCTGCGATAACCTGGGTTGATTTACCTTGCGCGATGAGTGTAAGTATCTCTGTTTCACGTGATGTAAGTACGGCAGCATCAAAGTTTTCCGGCTCCGGATTGAAATGCTTTTCCATGATGATGTCGAGAATCTTATGGCAATAAAACTTCTCACCACGTGCTGTGGATTGAATCGCCATCATGATCTCTTCACGACTACATTCTTTGGTGAGGTATCCTTTTATACCCAACTGCAATACATCGAGTATACTTCCTTTATTATTATCAGCCGAGATAACGAGAATGTGCGTTGAAGGAGAAATTTCTTTTACCGTACGAAGATCATCTTTCGTAATATACCCGTGCAGGTTGTAATCGGTGATGAGTAAATCGGGTTTGTGCCGGTTCAGCATCTGCTCAAGCTGCTCACGTTCAGAGACTTCATCCAGGATGGTAGCATCCTCCCGTGACGACAGGAAGTGGACGAGTCCTGCCGAGGTCAGAGGCTGTTTATCCGCTAATAAAATTCGAATCGGTGCAGTCATTATCGTTTAAAATCCTGATAATCAAGCGGAAAAACACGCTAGTTATTTAGACTAATTCCAAACAAAAGTAATCACCAATGCTATACAAGTCAAGGACCATTAAAAGTTACAACCCCATTTCAGGGTATTTCTTTTTGGTAGCCTAACGGGATAACTAGACCAGATTTAAATTAGCCTCAAAGCGGTATAATTTATACCCTTTGGCAGGTATCGTGATTTACCTTTATTTCAATCCATGTACATTTGCTGTGTTTACAACTCATTAAAGCATTTCAAGATTTATGAAAAAACAGTCGTATACTCCTGCCCGGTCAATCACCACAGAGATTGAAGCGTTATTGAACCAGCAGATCGTGATGGAAGGTAAATCTTCTGCAGCGTATCTCTCCATGGCATCATGGTGTGATACCCAGGGGTTTGAAATTTCTGCCGAATTCCTGTACAAACACTCTGAAGAAGAGCGTCAGCACATGCTGAAACTTTTCCGCTATGTAAATGCTGCCGGTGGTCATGCACTCCAGCCTGAGATCTCGGGTATAAAACACTCTTTCAATTCACTTCGTGAAGTTTTTGAAGCTGTACTTCATCACGAGATCGAAGTAACCAAATCGATCAACAACATCGTTGATCAGTGTTTACAGATTAAAGACTTCGCTACGTTCAACTTCCTGCAGTGGTATGTTAACGAGCAACGTGAAGAAGAAACGCTCGCACGCAGAGCTGTTGAGATCTTCGATATCATCGGTGAAGAAGGTGTTGGTCTGTGGATGATCGACCAGGAAGTTGGCAAACTCGCTGCATACGCTGCACGTGTTTCCGGCAAGATGAGTGGAGAATAACATTCAGCGTTGCTTTGACGCTTCAGGGATGCATGGGCTTGCTTGTGCATCCTTTTTTATTGCTGCTGGTTTCTGGCTACTGGTTTCTGGACAACGGCCCGCTGGGTGGGATGTTCGTTGTTAATCGTTAATCGTTACAAGTTAATCGTTAATTGCTAATTATTGTCGGTTATTGGTGGTTGCTGTTGTATATATCTATAGTATGTTCTCGTTGTTGGCGTTCTATACCCCATATTGTTCCGTAACTAATTATATATCTAACGAGACAGGTATATATCTGTGTTAAGATATATCGCTTTAAAATAAAATACTGGGCGAATAATTAAATTGTTCTACTGGTCGTTTTAGTTTCGATTAGTCCTATATTTCGAATTGTAAATCCCCTTATGAAAATTACACGATATTCATTTGTTGTCGCTATGGTGGTGGCTTCTGCATGTTCATCGGATGATGATGACTCTGCACCGGCTGCAGTTGACTATAAAGAAGAGATGCGCAAGCTGGTAATTAACATCAGCGCCAAAGCTAAAAGTACTTCGGCTGGTTTCGCGATCATCCCACAGAATGGAATTGAACTCGTTACACAAAATGGTGAAGAGGATGGCGCCCTTCACACGGCCTATCTCGATGCAATTGACGCTCACGGTCAGGAAGACTTCCTATACGGCTACGACCAGGATGATGTAGCGACTCCTTCCAGTGCTACAAGTTACCTGAAAGCTTTTCTCGACCGGTCACACAACAACGGAAACACGATTCTCATTACAGACTATTGTTCTACCGACAGCAAGAAGTCTGCTTCGTATACTACCAACAATAGTTATGGATACATATCGTATGCGGCTGAACATCGTGAGCTCGATATTATTCCGGCAAGCGAACCATATCTGGCTCATAACGGTAATGTCAGTTCGTTAGCCGATGCCAAAAACTTTCTCTACTTGCTCAACCCGGATAACTATACTTCGCGCGCTGACTTTTTACAGGCGTTGAAAAACACGCGATACGATGTCCTGATCATTGACTTGTTCTTTCACGATGGCACTTCCTTTACTGCTGACGAAATCACTCAATTGAAAACGAAGAACGGTGGCGGCACACGAAAAGTAGTTGCGTATATGTCGATTGGCGAAGCAGAAGACTATCGCTACTATTGGCAAAGTGCCTGGAGCAACACCAAGCCCTCTTGGATGGACGCAGAGAATCCCGACTGGCCCGGAAACTATAAAGTAAAATATTGGGAAGCAGACTGGCAGAACATCATATATAAGAACAGCGACTCTTATCTGAACAAAATCCTCACTGCCGGATTCGATGGTGTATACCTCGACATTATTGATGCGTTTGAGTATTACGAATAACGATTACCCCCTCAAAGTCAGGACAAAAGCATCGCGTCACGTCTTTGTGCTTCAACAAGGTAAAATAAACATCGTCATTAACTCAACTCCCAAATATAAAATTATACCCCACCGTAACCGTAACATCGTTCGTATTTGCTTCGCTGGTGCTTCGCCATTGATTAAGTACGTTCAGGTTAAAAGTATGCTTACGTTGTACTTTATATACCGCGTGGCATCGCACATTGAAGACATGATTGTCCCATTCGGTTGCTGTGCGGCTGGCGTTATAGGACAGATTAGCTCCGGTGGTAATTCGCTTTTGAAATATACTGGCGCTTATACTGGCGATGGGTCCTAACGTAATAAAGTCATCGCGACCGATTGTATTATAGGACACGTTAAATCCGGCTGAGAAATTTCGTCCTGCCGTCATCCGCGATAAAGTATATAAGACCGATGCATTGTAGAATTGAGACAGGTTCCCGTTTCGTACGACACCACCCTGCTCATCCGCTGTCTCCTGGAAACCGAGATCAACACTGATGCCTTTCATCTCGTCATCCGTCTGAGAAAACATATAGCTTGCTGATGCCGTTGCGTTCTGCGACACTTGCGTATAATCCAGCGTATCGAGATTCCGGAAATTGTCCAATCGGTTTATATTCAGAAACTGCGGACGGATACGCATAAAGGTCTGAAAGTTTGAATAGGTGAATGCAGACGTGAGTTTATCAGAAGGAGTATACGATACATTTACGGATCCTATAAATCGGGTTGATGACCCCGACTTTGCATTATCAAGATTGTCGCGCTGAAAACCCATGTTCATCGCGAGTTGAACCTTACTCTTGAACAGTGGTTGCGCTGCATTTACCGTTATATTTTCCAAATCGTTATTGAGGTAATAAGCTCCGAGCGTTCTGTAACCGGGATCAATGCGCTCGTAGCCAACACCGAGTATTGTGCTGGTAAATGTATACTGCAGTGATGATTTGATGGCGTGAAAATAACCGGTTGATTCCTTATTATTGAGCATGCGTCCGAAGAGGTTATTGCTCTCGGCATGCTCTGCACGCACATCTTCCGTTACGGCACTGGCAGCATACTCTACCGCTATATCCATGTGCTGCCATAGGCGTGTGCCGGCATTTACACTAAGTACCGTGTTGGCGATCGGGTATATCTGCAAACTATCAGGCTTGTTCTGAATCGAGTTCACATCATCCCACGCGTGAAATGCAATCATGCCCAGGCGATAATTATTCTTTTGATATTCGATCTTGCTCCCCCACCCCATGCGCTCATACGCAGCAGGCGTTATGCGATTGGCAGTGTCATATTCAACAGCCTTTTGCAAGCGTCCATATATACCACTTACTTTTAGTCCGCTATCCTTCGGCTCAACATCAACACCGGCTCCGGTAAACAAATAACCATTCAGCGTATAGGGAGAATACGTTGCTGCTATATTTCCGATATGGGATGTTACCGATTTATAGGACGGATGTATACTGAAACGATTCGGTGGCACCGGGTAAGAATAATTGCTGCCAAAACTTGTGAGCGTAAATGAAAACGGCAGGTTCACCAATCCATAGAGATTCAGGTTCATACTACCGTTCACAAAATATGAAAAGGGATCGCGACCGTATCCTCCATTTCCGTTATAATATATACCATTGGCGGACAAAGCACCATTGAGTTTGAACGGCTTGCCTTTGCCAAACTGATCACGCAGGTTGTCGAGCCGAATGGACTGCCCATACGACATTGATCCTATTGTGAGTATAAAAAGAACTAACAGGCAACGGTACATGTAGAGAGGATTCATTTTTTCTGAACTTTAATATCCACCAGTATATAGGACTGCAAGCCATCGCGATGATAGGACTTGATCTTGATTGCACCTTTCCGATTGTCCTGGGTCTTGAACAGAACAATGCGCGGCACCGTTACATCGTCAAAAGGCTGCAATCCTTTGGCAGTTGAGGTTATGTTCATCGACTGCAAAGGTGCATCGGTCGTCATCTGATTGAAATCACTTTCCGACAATGTAATTCCACAAGCACACTTATCGAGAGAGTTGATGAAGTGTGTTACC